>JAFQPV010000387.1 GCA_017411585.1 Clostridia bacterium
AAGGGTATATCGGAACGGAGGCTTTTGTGCGCATAATCAATCATCCAAAACTGCGAAAATTGCCGTTTTATCTCGAAACGCCGAATGAATTGGAAGGATATGCCAAAGAAATTGCGCTTCTGAGAGGAAATTTTCATTAAAAGTTGACAAAAATGTATAAAAATTATATACTAATATATATTATATAAAATTTTGAGCTTGGTAGTTTCAATTTTGGGGAGAGTGATTGAAGTGTACCGTGTTTTTTTCAAGCGCTTCTTGGATGTGGTTATATCTGCGATAGCGCTTGTTGTTGCGTCTCCGTTTATGCTTATAACGGCAATTTTGATTAAACTGGAGTCTCCCGGTCCTGTGATTTTTAAGCAGGAACGTTTGGGAAAAGGCGGCAAGGTGTTTTGGATTTATAAGTTTCGGTCTATGTGCGTCGGTGCGGAGAAAACAGGCAGCGGTGTCTATTCCGGCAAGGGAGACGCGCGTGTAACAAAGGTCGGCAGAATTATTCGTGCAACCAGTATCGATGAGCTGCCGCAGCTTGTGAATATTTTGAAGGGCGATATGAGCATTATCGGACCGAGACCGCCGCTTACATACCATCCATGGCCGGTTGAGGAATACACACAGGAGCAATTCCGTATGTTTGAGCTTCGTCCGGGTATTACGGGCTGGGCGCAGACACATGGTAGAAAAGATGTCGAGTGGCATAAGCGCATTGAGCTTAATGTTTGGTATGTAGACAATGTATCGCTTTGGCTGGATATCAAGATTTTGTTCTTGACTGTGTTTAAGGTTGTGACCAATGCAGACAATGAAAACAAAGAGGAAACGCTGAAAAAAGAACCTATACAGAAGTAAGGGATATAGTATTATGGCACTGAAATTGATGTACATAACGAACCGTCCGGAAATTGCGCGTATTATAGAAGCGGCAGGGGTAGACCGGATTTTTGTGGATATGGAATATATCGGCAAGAGTATACGCCAGAGCGGGATGGATACGGTGCAATCGCACCATACAATTGAGGACATAAAGCGAATTAAAGCGTCTGTGACTAAGGCACAGGTGATGGTGCGCGTAAATCCGATACATGAGGCGAGCGAAAGCTATCCTTCATCGAAAGAGGAAATTGATGCAGCAATCGCAGCCGGTGCGGATATTTTGATGTTGCCGTATTTCAAAACAGCGGCAGAGGTACAGAAGTGTGTGGATTATGTCGGCGGCAGAGTGAAAAACTTACCGCTTGTGGAAACGCCGGAGGCGGCAGAGCACATAGATGAAATCATTGCCGTAGACGGCATTGATGAAATATATGTAGGGTTAAATGACTTGAGCCTCGGTTACGGCAAAAAGTTTATGTTTGAGTTGTTGGCAGACGGCACGGTGGATGCTTTAGCGGACAAGTTTAAACAAAAAGGCTTGCCGTTTGGCTTTGGCGGCATTGCTGCTGTCGGGCAGGGGATGCTGCCGGGCGAGCGTGTGATTGCAGAACATTACCGCTTAGGCTCGACCTGCGCGATTTTATCCAGAAGCTTTTGCAATACGGACAAGGTTACGGATTTGGAAGAAGTGCGCCAAATCTTTGAAACGGGACTTGCAGACATTCGTGCGTTTGAGGAAAAGTGCGCGGCAGGGAAGATAGATTATGCCCAAAACTGTGCCGAAGTGCGCAAAATTGTGCCGCAAATCAGCGAACGGATTAAAAACAGATAGAGCGGGTGCATACGATGAATTTACTGATTACCGGTGCTTGGCAAAATGCAAAAGAGTATATTCCTATGTTGGGAAAAGAGCATGATGTCGTGTTTATGCAGCAGGAAAAGGACGAGCTGCCGTGCGATGTGGCTTGGGTCGAGGGCGTAATATGCAACGGCTTGTTTTTAACGCATCGGATTGAGCAGTTTGTAAACTTAAAATACATTCAGCTGACAAGTGCCGGCTTTGACCGTGTGCCGATGGATTATGTGCAGGAAAAGGGCATTCACATTTTCAACGCGCGCGGTGTGTACAGCGTGCCGATGGCGGAGTTTGCGCTTAGCGGCGTGCTTTCACTGTATAAGCAACAACGTTTTTTCTTTGAAAAGCAAAAGGAAAGCGTGTGGGAAAAGCACCGCGGTCTTTTGGAGCTTTCCGGAAAAACGGTTTTGATAGTCGGTTGCGGCAGTGTCGGGCAGGCTTGTGCAAAGCGTTTTGCGTCGTTTAACACAACTGTTTACGGCGCAGATGTTGTAACGGATGAGAAAAAGTATTTTGAAAAAATTGTGCCGATGTCGGATTTGTATGATGTTTTAGGTGAGGCAGATGTCGTTGTGCTGACGCTTCCGTTGACAAAGGAAACAATGCATTTGTTTTATTCAAAGGCATTTGATGCGATGAAACTGGCAGCGTTTTGGTTAACATTGCACGCGGCGGCATTGTGGACACGCCGGCGCTGATTGAAGCACTTCAAACCAAGCTCGGCGGCGCGGTTTTGGATGTGTTTGAGGACGAGCCTCTCGAAGCGGACAGTCCGCTTTGGGATATGGAAAATGT
>JAFQPV010000388.1 GCA_017411585.1 Clostridia bacterium
ACACATCGGGGTTGTTCCGTCCTGAAAGATACCGTCCTTATTTACAAACGGTGTTGTCCGTTGTTCTTTAATCTTTAGTTCCGGCATATAAATTCCTCCAATTATTCAAAACGCTGAATCCACAAGAAAGTTTCTTCCACGGCAGGCGTAATTTCAATTTTCTCTCCATTCAATGTAGAAATGCCGCATGGCTTTTCTAAAACATCGCCAACCATCTGCGGCTGATGTCCACCATAAGAAAACAGTCTTAAATGTGCCTCCCCGCCATTTGCGCGAATGTTGTCTACAAATCGCTTTGTCACTTCGTGGGAAACAACCTCATCATCAATGCAGTGCCAGAACTTGACCGGCACCGGATAAGCTTCTGCCTTTTTATTTTTTGCCGGGTTAAAGCCTGCAATCTTTGCTTCATCGTAAATATATTCACCGTTTTCATCTTGGTCAAGCTTATAAAACTTGCACAGCGCAATCTTCGGCAGGCCACCGCTCCACGGATGCAGAAAAATTTGGTTATAAGTGTCAAGCACAGGACAGTACCCCGATTGTGCAATCACGGGAATCTGCCCGCTCAGGACCAGATTGGTTGAACTTATACCGCCCATAGATGCACCATGCACAAACACATCGGGATACAGATTGTAGTTTTTCATACAATAATGGTATGCCTTTACATAGCAACTCACTGCAATCGGTGAGCCGATGTTGTTGCAAATGTTGATGTCATGCTGCGCCGAATAAGTCTCCGGAAGACCGTTGGCATCCATCACAGCATAGCCATTCGCTACAAGATACTGCGTAATGGCCTGATGCTCTATCTGCGAATCGTCTGTTGTCACAGTACCACCTGCGCCGTGACAGTTAATCACCAAACGTGTCGGCATTCCGGTTTTTGTATAGTTTTCCGGCAAGAAAATGAAGCCGTAATCTTCGTGCAAATCTTCAAAATCCTGCACCTTATCTGACATCAGTGTATCGTCCGGTAAATGGCAATTTACCCAAACAGAAAATCTTTCTTTTACATATGTCATATGCTCGCCACCTTCTTTTAAAAATTCTTACAAGAAGTATAGCACACAAATCTCCCGAAGGCAATAAATAAATAGGAATTAATCCTTGCAAAATGGTTAAAAATAGTGTACAATAACTTTTAGAATTTTTTTTAAGGAGGCAATCTTTTATGAGCGCAATTTCTTTAGACTATCAAAAGGCGAAAAACTTCTTTTCACAAGATGAAATTAACAACATGTCCGGTATGATAAACTCCTGCCACGAAATGCTGCACGCAAAAAGCAGTGCAGGTAACGATTTCTTAGGCTGGCTGGAGCTGCCGGAAAATTACGATAAAGCAGAATTTGACCGCATCAAAAAAGCGGCAGAGAAAATCAAGAGCGATTCCGACGTACTCATCGTTGTAGGTATCGGCGGCTCATATCTCGGCGCAAGAGCCGTAATTGAAGCACTGCGCCACAGCTTCTATAACTGCGTAGACAAATCCGTAAGAAAGACACCGGAAATCTACTTTGCAGGTAACTCCATTTCTTCGACTTATCTGATGGATTTAATCGATGTCATCGGCGACAGAGATTTCTCCATCAACATCATTTCCAAGTCCGGTACAACCACCGAGCCGGCAGTAGCATTCCGCGTGCTCAAGGCACTGTGTGAGAAAAAGTACGGCAAGGACGGCGCAAAGGAAAGAATTTATGCAACCACCGACAAGGCGCGCGGCGCACTCAAAAACCTCTGCGACGAGGAAGGCTACGAAACCTTCGTGATTCCGGATGATGTCGGCGGCAGATTCTCCGTATTGACCGCTGTAGGTCTTCTGCCGATTGCCGTTTCCGGTGCAGACATTGATGCGCTTATGGCAGGTGCAAAGGCAGGTATGGATGAATATGCTTGCCCGGATTTAGACAAAAACATTTGCTATCAGTATGCAGCAATCCGCAATCTGTTATACAACAAGGGCAAGGCAATCGAAATGCTCGTAAACTACGAACCGAGCCTGCACTTTATGAGCGAGTGGTTTAAGCAGCTTTATGGTGAGAGCGAAGGCAAGGACCAGAAGGGTATTTTCCCGGCAGCTGCAGATTTTTCGACAGATTTGCACTCCATGGGTCAGTATGTGCAAGACGGCAGACGCATCTTGTTTGAAACTGTAATGAACGTAGAAAAGCCGCGCCGCGACTTTGCACTCGAAGCTGATGACAAGAATGTAGACGGATTGAACTTCCTTGCAGGTAAGACAATGGACTTTGTAAATCAGAAGGCATTCGAGGGCACTGTGCTTGCACACACAGACGGCGGCGTACCGACAATGATTATCAATATTGAGTCTTTGAATGAATACAATTTAGGTAAGCTGATTTATTTCTTCGAAAAGGCATGTGCAATCTCCGGCTATCTCTTAGGCGTAAATCCGTTCAATCAACCGGGCGTTGAAGCATACAAAAAGAATATGTTCGCACTTTTAGGCAAGCCGGGCTACGAAGCACAAAAGGAAGAGCTGGAGAAGCGTTTAGCGGAGTAATTTCCCTAAAAAATGTAAATCCAACCGAAAAGTAATGAATTTTCAAAAGATTTACTTGCACTTTTGATTAAAATATAGTATGCTATAGGTAAGACAAAAATTAATCAAGGAGGCTTGATACTATGATAAAGGTGTTAATCGGAAAAAAGGGAACCGGTAAGACAAAGACTTTGATTGCCAGCGTAACAGACGCAGCGGCAAACGCACAGGGCGATTTGGTGTTCATCAGCTCGGACACAAAGCGTCATATGTACGACATTCCGCATAAGGTAAGAATGGTCGATACTTCCGCTTTCGTATTAAAGGTGTATGATGAGTTTTACGGCTTCATCTGCGGTTTGTTGTCAAACAACTTTGACATCTCGCATATGTACATCGACAGTATGTATAAAATCGTTGAAGACCAGCAGACAGGTCTGGAAAAATTCTTTAAAGATATCGAAGCTCTGTCCAATCAGTACAACATCGATTTCATGTTCACTATGAGCATGGACGAAGCAGATGCTCCGGAGTACTTAAAGAAATATTTATAATAACCACCAACAACGAGAGCGTTTGGCGCTCTCGTTCGTTACTTATTCAAGGAGAAGATTTTTTATGCAGTATCAGAGCACAAGAGACAAATCTATAAACGTGTCTGCCGCAGAAGCGATTAAGACAGGTCTTTCCAAAGAGGGCGGCTTGTTCGTTCCAAAGGAAATCCCGCAGATTCCGCTTTCGCAGCTGCGCGCATTCCCGAAAATGAGCTATAACGAGCGTGCAGTGGCTGTGCTTTCCAATTTCCTGACGGATTTTTCCGACGAAGAAATTGCAGAATGCGTAAACGCGGCATACAGCAAGGAAAAATTTGAAACAGACACAATTGCACCGGTTTATAAATTAAATGACACGCACTACTTTTTAGAGCTTTGGCACGGGCCGACTTGTGCATTCAAGGATATGGCGCTGCAGATTCTGCCGCACCTTTTAACCAAATCCATTGCCAAGTGCAATTCTACGGAGGAGTGTGTAATTCTGGTAGCAACCTCCGGCGATACCGGCAAAGCGGCGCTGGAAGGCTTTAAGGATGTACGCGGCACACGCATTTTCGTGTTCTATCCGGAAAAGGGCGTCAGCGAAATTCAAAAGCTACAGATGATTACACAAGAAGGCAATAACGTTGGCGTTGCCGCTGTAGAGGGTAATTTTGACGATGCGCAGACCGGCGTTAAAAAAATCTTTACGGATGAGGATTACAAGTCGCTTTTAAAGGCAAACGGCTTTGCCCTTTCAAGCGCCAACTCCATCAACTGGGGTCGACTTGTACCGCAGATTGTATATTATTTCTCTGCTTACGCTGATCTTGTGAAAAACAAGGAGATTGAATTCGGCGATAAAATCAATTTTGCCGTACCAACAGGTAACTTCGGTAACATCTTGGCCGGCTACTATGCGATGAAAATGGGGCTCCCGGTAAACAAATTCATTTGTGCATCGAACGAAAACAATGTTTTGACCGAGTTTATCAACACCGGCGTATATGACAGAAACAGAAAATTCCATACAACGATTTCCCCGTCAATGGATATTTTGGTTTCCAGCAACTTAGAGCGTTTGCTCTTTGACATTACCGGTACGGACGACAATAAGGTTGCCGGCTATATGGCAGCATTGATGCGCGATGGCAAGTACGAGGTTTCCGCTGCAGACAAGGAAAAAATCCAATCCCTGTTTTATGCAGCATCCTGCAGCGATGAGGAAACACAGAAGACAATTGCTGCAGTCCATAAGCAATATGCTTATGTAATGGATACACACACCGCCGTTGCAAAAAATGTTTGCGACCAGTACATTGCCGAGACCGGTGATATGACAAAAACGGTGATTGCATCCACCGCAAGTCCGTTTAAATTTAACCAGAGCGTTTTAATTGCTTTGGAAGGTCTTGCAAGTGTTGCAGGCAAGGATGAGTTTGCGCTGTTAGATGCACTCTCTGAAACAAGCGATATGCCGATTCCGGCATCGCTGTCTGCCCTGAAAACCAAGCCGAAGCTGTTTAATATCAAATGTGAAAAGACACAGCTTAAGCAAGTTGTCAGCGAGTTTTTGCAGGTTGAATAATGATAATTTCAAAAAGGCAGAAACGGAGAAACTCCGCTTCTGCCTTTTTTGTTCTTAAAGCGATGCAAACGTATATCCCTGCGCCTGCAAATCTAAAATCATACGCTCGAGCACATCCGCGTTATCCTTCGACACCGCATGCAGCAAAATCACCGCCCCATCATGCATATACGGCAGTATCTGCTCATATGCATAATCTGCACCGCGCGTTTTGTCGCGCTGCCAATCGACGTAGGCAAAGCTCCAAAGCACGGTTTTATAACCTAAATCCCGCGAAACAGCAAGCGTACGCTCAGAAAACTCTCCCATCGGCGGACGAATTAAATCCATACTTTTTCCGGTCAGTGCCGTAAATTCCATAGAGAGCGACAAAATTTCATCCGCAAGCTTTTCCGTATCTGTCACAGACGGCATCGAAGGATGGTTGTAAGTGTGATTTCCAACACTGTGCCCTTCTGCTGCCATACGCCGCACAAGCTCCGGCTGTGTACGCAGATAATCACCGGTGATGAAAAATGCTGCCGGTACACCTGTTTTTTTGAGCACATCCAAAATTTGTGCGGTATAACCGTTCTCATACCCCTCATCAAAAGTTAGATACAGCGTCTTTTCTTGATTGCTTTTATAAATGCCACCGTATTTTTCCAAAAGCGCAGATGCTACCGCATCCACATCCGGCGCAGCGCCCTTATTCTTTTTCATACCCCAGGCATATGTCTCATTAGAAAGTGCATCGTATACCTGTGCATCCTGCAATGCATTTTCTGCCGCTGTACTCACAAGCTGTGCATCTGTCGGCACCCGTTTTTCACAGCCGCAAAGCATAAACACACAGCACAGCAACACCAAAAAACTTCGTTTGACCATAAAAAATCCCTCCGCATTATGCATATGCAAAGGGATTTGTATTTTAATACCAAATCAATAAATTAAAACGACTTTATTAAGATAGTTTTCTGAATCGCACTCCACCGTTTGGTCCGAAACAATCTGCACGCCGTCAACACGTAAAAGCAAACTCAAATCCGATTCACCAATCAGCGTTTCTCCGTTTGCACCCGTAATCGGCATACCGGACAGAATATAGGAAAACATTTCCTGCGCCTCCGGGCTGACGGAAAGCGTAACTGTACGCTTTGTATATGTCGGTGCTGGAATAATTCCGCTTGCTGAGCCGCCGGATGCCGGACGCGCTGTTGCGCTGCTTCCGCCACCGCTTGCCCTTTCCGGTTCTGCATTTATCTCGACCTGTTCTGTATCGGTTTACTTTAAATCCTCCGCTGACGCTTTTGACAGCGCCATAGCCGCCTCTTCATGTACCTCTTTGACCGACTGTGTCCCAATCGGCTTTTCTTCTGTTACAATTACGCGCGCTGCCGCAGTGTTTTCGTTTATCACC
>JAFQPV010000389.1 GCA_017411585.1 Clostridia bacterium
CGCGCTGAATTTGCAAAGATGCTTTGCTTGGTATTCGGTTTAGAGGAAGCGGAAGCGCTTACATATGCCGATGTTTCTAAGGACAGCTGGCAGTATGACTATATTGCGAAAACGGATAAGTATACATATACAGAAAGCAAAGAAAAGTATGCACCGGATGCGCGGGCAACGCGTGCAGAAATTGCGTATGCAATTGTAGCCGCTGCAGGACTTAAGGCAGATAAAACAGAACTGCCGTTTGACGATGCAGATGAGATTTTGCCGGAATTATCGGAAAATGCTGCCGTAGCGTATGCACTCGGACTTTTAAAAGGCTATCCGGACAATACCTTCCGCCCGAATGCACCGGTAACACGCGCGGAGGTAGTTGTTTTGCTTTCGCGTGCAGAAGTGGTTAAAGAAAATATTGCGGAAGAAGAAAAACCGCCGGTAGAAGATGAACCAATAGAGGATGTACCGACAAAAGAACCGGAAGAAGAAAAACCGTCTGAACAAGTGCCGCCGGAGGAAGAAAAACCGGGCGTACGCATTGAACCGATGGAAACGCTTTGCTATATCGAAAGTGTAAACGAGGTAGTGCACCCGACAAAGGATGAGGAATGCCTCCGTATAAGGTTTTATGTTGGCAGTACCGAAACGATGCAGGTGTTGTATGTGGATAAAAATGTGCCTGTGCGTAATGCAGCCGGTGAGACAACGACTATGCAGGCAGGGGATATCATCTGCATTAACACAAATCTCTATGGTGCAGTAAAGGAAGTGTACATTGTACTGCGTATGGGAACCGGTGCGTTTTTGGAAAGACCGGTTGCTTCGAATGTGTTTAAGACGCGCCTTTATACATCAGCATCAAATAAATGGGGCTATTTAGAGGACAACAAAAAGCACGAGGTCTATCTTGGTTTCTTCGGCGCAATGGATTATGATGAGGATGAGGCGAAAATCTATATCTATCCGGCGGATGGACAAAAGAACTCTGATGATGTACGCGTGGTGGTACTGCCGGGCAGCGCGAATGTGATTACGTATAATACAAATGCACGTGCAAAAGCGCGTTACGGTCGCACAACGGTAGAGGCAGTGGATTTCTACGGACCGGCAACCGATAATTTCGGGAATATTACATGGGAGTCTGATGCGGATACAAAGTATTATCAGTATGTATTTGTAAAAACAAAGGACGATGTGATTACGGATTTGGTTGTGATTTCGAATCAGTAAGCATTGGCGGCGGTCATATAAAAGACCGCCGCTTTTCAAAAGGATGAGGCAAATGGAAAAATGCAGCATGTGTCCGCGTGCCTGCGGCGCAGAGAGAACAAATGAAAAAAGCGGCTACTGTGGTGTCGGCATGGAGTTTAAGGTTGCGCGCGCGGCACTGCATATGTGGGAAGAGCCTTGCATCAGCGGAAAAAATGGTTCGGGAACTGTGTTTTTTTCCGGATGCAACTTGGGCTGTTGCTACTGCCAAAATGCGGCGATTTCGAGAGGACAGAGCGGAAAAGATATATCGGCAGAGCGGCTTGTGGAAATCTTTTTTGAATTAAAGCAACGGGGTGCACATAATATCAATTTGGTTACGCCGACACACTATGCGCTCGCACTTGTACCGGTTTTAGAACAGGTGAAAAAGCAAGGGTTGGACTTGCCGATTGTATACAACTGCGGCGGTTATGAAAGCGTGGATACCTTGAAACAGCTCGATGGCTTAGTGGATATATATATGCCGGATTTTAAATACTGGAGCAATCTGCTTGCTTTGCGCTATTCCAAAGCGGCGGATTATAAAAGCGTTGCCCAAGCGGCAATCGCGGAGATGGTGCGCCAACGCGGAGCGTGTCGCTTTGACAAAGAAGGTATGATGACAAGCGGCGTACTTGTGCGACATATGGTGCTGCCCGGGGCTTATGCGGATGCCAAGCGAATTCTTGGTTATTTATATAAAACATACGGAAATAATATTTATATGAGCATTATGAGTCAGTACACGCCAATCGGGACACCAAAATATGCTGCACTTGCAGAGCGTATATCGGATGCAGAGTATGCTGCAATTTTGGATTACGCCGCTGCCATCGGCATAGAAAATGCGTTTGTACAGGAGGGGGAGGCGGCATTGGAAAGCTTTATCCCAAGTTTTGACAACAGCGGGGTATAAAAAAGTTGACGGATGGTATTTTGTTGTAGTATAATAAAAGTGCTTATTCAAATTTATGGAATTCGGAAAAGAGGAAAATGTATGATTATCGGTACAACCAAAGAATTAAAAAACCATGAATACCGTGTCGGTTTGATTCCGGACAATGCTGCAGTTTTTGTGGCAGACGGACATACCGTGTATGTGGAAACGGGGGCCGGTGAAGGCGCCGGTTTTACGGATGAAATGTACAAAGAAGCGGGCGCGATTATTTTAAATACACCTGCAGAAGTGTATGAAAAAGCGGATATGATTATCAAGGTTAAAGAGCCGGAACCATGCGAATACGGATTTTTAAAGGAAAACCAGATTTTGTTTACCTATTTGCATCTTGCACCTAATCCGGGGCTTGGTGAAGCTTTAATGAGCCGCGGTGTAAAAGCTGTAGCGTATGAAACTATTACGGATGTGGAAGGTAATTTGCCGTGCTTGCGCCCGATGAGCCAGATTGCGGGCAGACTCAGCATTCAGGAAGGTGCAAAATACTTGGAGCGCAGCTTCGGCGGCAGAGGCATTCTGCTCGGCGGTGTTCCGGGTGTGGAAAGAGGTAAAATCGTAATTATCGGCGGCGGTGTTGCCGGCACATATGCTGCAAAGGCGGCTGTGGGCAGTGATGCGCAGGTTACGCTTTTGGATGTGGATTTAAACCGTTTGTCGTACTTGGAGGACGTGTTCGGCGCTTCCGTAACCACGTTGTACAGCACAGAAGCAAACATTCAAAAGTCCCTTGCAAAGGCAGATTTGGTTATCGGCTCTGTCCTGATTCCGGGCGGTAAGACACCGAAACTTGTCAGAAAAGAGCATTTAAAGCTGATGAAGAAGGGCTCTGTAATTGTAGATATTGCCATCGACCAAGGTGGCTGCTGCGAATCCTCGCATGTTACAACACACGACAATCCGGTGTTTATCGAGGAAGGTATCGTGCATTACTGTGTCGGCAATATGCCGGGTGCAGTGCCGTATACATCGACGGTTGCACTGTCCAATACAACCTTCCGTCATGCGCGCGCTATGGCAAACCTCGGTTTTGAGGCGGCGATTGCAAAGGATGAAGGCTTGCGCAATGGTGTAAACATCTATAAGCATCAATGCACAAACAAAAATGTTGCAGGTGCGCTCGGATATGAATATAAGGCTATTGAAACCTTACTGTAAAAGTAAAAGCTCGGTGACGATATTTAGTCATCGAGCTTTTTTGTGCTTAAATCTTTAATTACTTCGCCTGCCAAAATCAGACCCGCAACTGACGGGACAAAGGAAACGCTGCCCGGCGTTTGCCTTTTTTGAGGCGCGAGTGTACTTTCTTCTTCGAACGAGAGCGGCGTCATCGGCGGCTCGGGGGAGAAGACAACCTTCAGCTTGCGGATGCCGCGCAGCTTTAATTCTCTGCGCATCACCTTTGCGAGCGGACACATTGTGGTTTTGTATATATCCGTTACCGTAAAGGCGGTCGGGTCCAATTTATTGCCGGCCCCCATACTGCTGATGATTGGCACCTTTTTTTCATTTGCTTTTTCAATCAGCAAAAGCTTGGCGCTGACCATATCGACAGCATCGATGATGTAGTCGTAATTGTCAAATGGGAAAGCATCTGCTGTTTCGGCGGTGTAGAATAGATTGTGCACATGAATGGTTGCGTTTGGGTTGATGTCTTGAATGCGCGCTGCCATAACATCGGCTTTGTATTTTCCGATTGTGGAGTGCAGTGCGACGAGCGGACGATTGATGTTGGATTCGGAAACAACATCGCCGTCGAACAAGTCGATTGTGCCGATGCCTGCGCGCGCAAGCGCCTCTGCGGTGTGCCCGCCAACGCCGCCGATGCCAAATACGGCAACGCGGCTTTTATTCAATTTTTCTATGCCGCTTTCGCCTATAAGCATAGCGGTGCGAATGTCTTGCTTTTGCATGGTGTTCCTCCCGTGCGTGCTTTGTTTTATTTTAGCACAGAACTTCGTATAAGAAAAGCCTTTTTTGTCGATTTCTTTCGTTTGACACCTATATTTAGTTGTGATAGAATTATATGAAATGTACGATTTGCATCTGTGGAGGTGTGAAATGTTTTATATTGGTTGTCATTTATCTGCAGCAAAAGGGTATTTGCATATGGGAAAAGATTCGATGCGAATTCATGC
>JAFQPV010000390.1 GCA_017411585.1 Clostridia bacterium
GGGCATGCCTTCCGGTATTTGAATATCATATACAATATGGTTTTGTGTAAATGTATACACAAGAGAGTCTGTCACCAACACCGATTGCAACCTTTTTACCGCTTGGTGAAATTGCGCAGCAGGTAGGATAGAAGCTTGCACAGGTACCGATGTCGTCATCTGCGCGGTCGCAGATTGTAACACCGAGATATTTAAGCCCATCCTTTTCAGAGTAGGAAAACAGATTGCCAACGTCATCTTGGTCACCGCCGACACCGTAGGCGATGCCGGATTCGAGGTTTGAACACAGGTCGCGAATCGGACCCTGGCTGATGGCTGGACCGATAGAATATACGCTGCCGTCAGCATTGACTTTCGCAAGGAAGCCGTCCTCTGTACCGACCAAGTTAGCGTTATCTAACCATTCGCAGCTGCAGGTTGCATTTGCGCGCCACTGTCTACCCGGATAGGCAGGCAAGTTGCCGCAACGAAGGCAGGTCTTTTGTGGTAGTTTGTCTGTTGGCGCGATTGAGGTAAGTTTTCCGTTTTCAATGGTAAATTGATAATACTGTGTGTTTCCACAGATACCCTCGACAGTCTTTTCATCCTTGAAGCGAAGCTGCCGTATCGGCATTTCTTGAAAATTCGGCTTGGAGAATTCGCGCCATAGGCGCAACGGTTCGATTTTTTCTGCCTTAATATTCGGTGCGTATTTTGCGATGTTCACCTTCGTTTCGTGCCAGCCGTCGGCGAAAGACTTGTATTCCGGCGCACCCGGCGCATACAAGAGTTTGTCGCGACTAACATCGCCCTTTTCGTGCATATGCATTCGGAAGGTTTTTAAGTCGATTGCAATCACATCCGGAGAGTGATGGTTGTGGTTTGTCGATACGGAATAGAGAATATCTCTTTCGCGGTCGATAATAAAGCTGTCAGTCATCGTTTGTGCGCGCTCCGCCGTGCCGAATACGCCGAGAATTTCCGGTGCTTCGCCGCCGAGGAAATTCCAGCGACCGAGCATAGAAGGAACTTTAAAATATTCGCCTTCATCATAGCGGAAGGACATCGTTGCAAACCAAAGTACGCCATCTTTGTCAAAATCCATACCGGAAACAAAGGCGTGCTGTCCTTCGTCATCGCAAAGAAGCTCTGCAGGAAACATTTTTCCGATGCATTCGATTTTGCCGGTCTTTGGGTCGAGCGCACTTAAAAGGTCTGTATTATTGCCGGTGATGTAGAGTCTGCCGTCCGGACCTATCGGGCAAGGACCTAGGTAGGTGTATGGGAATTTCCAACCCTTATGTGTCTTGTCGCACGGAATGCGCGCGTAGTCTACGCCCATTTTCTTAAAGGCTGCAAAGTCGTGCAAATCCAAGCCGAATAAATCTGCGCTGCGCTCGCTGATGTCGGCATCAATTGCCATGCCGTAGCTGTGTGCGATTTCAGCCATTTTCGGAAAATCCCGCAAAAGGATTTCCTTGTCGGCTTCCGGCAGCTGCAGAGAAGAAAATACGGCGTTGATGCCGACCGCTGCCGCCGCTTTTAAATGCGCCTCCATCTCCTCGATTGTGTTTCCAATGCCGCAGTAGAGTGCGGTACCTCTTAACGGTTTCATAAATAAGCCTCCTTACAAGTTTGTTTTTCTGTCTTCAGCATAGCATTTTCTCTTCGAAAACAAAATGCAAGCGCAAAGCATATTTTTGTAGAAAACGCGCATTTGCATTGACAAGATTGTGAATATATGCTGCCTTATGTTTTGGGTGATTTGTATGAAACGGCTTTTTGAATTTGATGCAGTGCATACGGTGGCAGAGGTGGTTTTGGCGTTTTCGTATACGCCGCGCGTAATGCAAAATCAGATTTTACACAGACCGCACACCGGGCTTTTGTATGTGGTGCGCGGCAGCTATGTCTATACATGGGACGGCGGCTCGTTTTGTGCGCCGGCGGGGAGCGTGATTTATTTGCCGCCCGGCAGTGCGCCATATGGCTACAGTATTGAGGAGAGCACCGAGACCGTGCAGGTTGAATTTGATTTGTGCTGCGCGGAAACGAAAATGCCGCTTGCTTATGGGGCGCAGCCCGGGCTGCTCGGCGCGATGCCGCAGGTAAAGGGGGCATTTGAAGCGGTAGTGCAATGCTTTCAAAAGAAGGATACGGCGTCGAGACTTGAACTGCAATCAGCTTTGTATGCACTGCTTGCCGCGTGTGTTCGGCATACGGACACGGCGCAGCCGCAGGACGGCAGAATTATGCCGGCGCTTTTATATTTGCAGGAAAATTACACAAAGGCGGTCAGCGTAGAAAAACTTGCAACGCTTTGTCACCTCAGTTCGTCGCAGCTTCGGCGATTATTTCGTGCGACATTCGGCAAATCACCGATTGCCTATAAAAATGCGCTGCTGCTTGCGGATGCGAAAAAGCTATTGGAAAATGCAGAACTCAGTGTCGGGGAAATTGCTGATATGCTCGGGTTTTACGATATTTATGCGTTCAGCCATTTCTTTTCCGCGGCAGAGGGCATCCCGCCGCGTGCCTACAGAAAAGAAAGGCTTGACAAAGGAAATCGGGTATGATATATTGTGCTTGGCATTGAGAATCGGAGACGTGTCAGAATAAAGGGAAGCTTTATTTTGATGCGTTTTTTTATGGAAAAGGAGAGATGGCTATGGCAGTAAAATTCGGTGTTATCGCGGATTTGCATGTGGACATTATGCATGACTGTGAGCAGAGACTGGCAACCTTTTTAGAGGCGTGCAGAAAAGAGGATGTAGACTTTATCGTGCAGCTTGGCGACTTTTGCTATCCGGATGAAAAGACTTGCAGCTGTGCGCCGGAATATCGCCCGGTTAACATTCAGAATGCGCTCGATTATCCAGTTTATGCAAATAAAGCAAAAATCATGGAGATGTGGAATAATTTTGAAAAGCCTGCCTACCATGTACTCGGCAACCATGACTGTGATTTCTGCACGAAGAAGCAGATTTTTGAATACTATGGTGTAGATTACGGCTCGTATTACTCCTTTGATATGGGCGGCGTTCATTTTGTCGCGCTCGACGGCAACTATATGAAGGTAAACGGCGAGTATATTGCCTATGAGCAGAGCAATTATTTTGAGCAGAACGCGAAGACACCGGGAATTTTGCCGTACATTTCGCAGGAGCAGCTTGACTGGCTGGAAAAGGATTTGGCAAACACAAAATATCCGACGGTGCTTTTTTCGCACCAGCGTCTTGGCGGTATTGGTGCCGTGAAAAATTCGGCAGAGCTTCGACAAATTTTACATAACGCGCCGAACAAGGTTATTCTTTCGGCGAACGGACATATGCACGAGGATTTTGTTTGTAATATTGACGATGTATGGTATCTGGATGTAAATTCTGTTTCCAATCACTGGATTGGAGAAGACTATACTTGCATGGGTCGCTACGGTGCGGAAGCGGATGAAAAATACCCGAACCTGCGCTATGTTTTCCCGTATAAGGAAGCGGTGTTCGGCATTATAACCATCGATGATGAAAATATTACAGTCAAGGGAACGCAATCGGAATTTGTGGGCAAGGGACCTGAAGAATTGGGTGTGATCGGTGGCGTGCACGCAAGAAGCGGTATTTACCCCAAGATGAGCGACAGGGTTTTACCTATTAAATAAGAATTGACAAAATTCGATTCGCGTGATATACTACTGATGATACTGAGATTTGGAGACGTATCAAAACAAAAGTTAATTAGGGATTATTGTACCCTTAGAGACTTTTGTTTTGGTACGTCTTTTTATGTTTAAAAGGTAATTTTTGCGAAATACTTCGTTAGAAATACCGCCGCATACACGCGTATAGCGCCGGCATTTCTGCCTTGTCTTTCATCAAAAATTCCTCTTTTAAACCTGTTGGAATATTTTGCGGTTTGAGATTGGGAGGAAGAAAAGAATGTATGATGTAGCCATTATCGGCGCAGGTGTTGTCGGCGCAATGTGTGCGCGCACGCTTGCAAAATACGATGTAAGGGTGTGCCTGATTGAAAAGGAAAACGATGTTGCCACGGGTGCGACAAGAGCGAACTCCGCCATTGTGCACGCAGGCTTCGATGCTAAGGAAGGCAGTCTGAAGGCAAAATTTAATGTGCGCGGCTCGGAAATGATGGAGCAGGTTTGCCGCGAGCTGGGCGTAAAGTATAAAAATAACGGCTCGCTCGTTATCGGCTTTAACGCCGAGGACAGACAAACCCTGGAAGAACTGCTTGCGCGCGGCAACGCTAACGGCGTAAAAGGCTTGTATATCGCAGAAAAGGAAGAGCTTGAAAAGCTCGAGCCGAATCTTTCCGATACCGTAGAGTGTGCGCTGGTGGCACCGACGGGCGCAATTGTGTGTCCGTATGAATTAACGATTGCCGCTGTCGGCAACGCTATGGACAACGGTGCGGATTTAGAGCGCAATTTTGAGGTGTCCGCTATCGAGAAAACCGAAAACGGCTACAGAATTTTTGCAGGGGAAAAGGCAATCGAGGCGCGTTTTGTGATTAACGCGGCAGGTCTTTACTCGGATAAGATTGCAAAAATGATTGGCGATGATTCCTTTGATGTGCATCCGCGCAAGGGCGAGTACATATTGATGGATAAGGCGTGCGGCAGTATGCTGAAAAATACGATTTTCCGCACACCGTCCAAAATGGGTAAAGGTATTTTGGTTTCGCCGACGGTCGATGGAAACCTATTGGCAGGTCCGACCTCGGTGGATATGGAGGATAAGGAAAATACAGCAACAAGTGCAGAGGGCTTTGACAAGATTATCAAGGAAGCGTGTGAGAATGTAAAGGAAATGCCGTTTAGACGCACGATTACCTCATTTTGCGGCTTAAGAGCCGTAGGCAGCACCGGCGATTTTATCATCAAGGCAGAAAACGGCTTTGTGACACTCGGCGGCATTGAGTCTCCGGGGCTTACCTCGGCACCGGCAATCGGCGTGTATGCGACAGAGCTTTTGGCGGAGCAGGGGCTTGAATTGAAGGAAAAGGCGGACTACAATCCGATTAGAGAAGCGATGCATCATTTCCGCGAGGCATCGATGGAAGAAAAGAATGAAATCATCAAAAAGGATAAAAGCTACGGCAAAATTGTTTGCCGCTGTGAGGGCGTTACCGAGGGTGAAATTTTAGCAGCAATTCGCCAAAACCCGAAGGCGCTTGACCTCGACGGCGTAAAGCGCCGTACCAGAGCGCAGATGGGTCGTTGTCAGGGTGGCTTTTGCAGTCCGTATATTGTGGAGCTGCTTGCGCGTGAGCACGGGATGGCTTACGAGCAGGTCACTAAGAGCGGCAGAGATTCTTATATCAATGTCGGCAAGACAAAGGAGGTGTAAGCTATGACAGAATTGGTAATTATCGGCGGCGGTCCGGCGGGTATGAGCGCGGCGGTCGCAGCATATGATGCAGGTGTACGCGATATTTTGATTTTAGAGCGTGATGACAGCTTGGGTGGTATTTTACAGCAGTGTATCCATAACGGCTTCGGCTTGCACCGCTTTGGCGAGGAGCTGACAGGTCCGGAATACGCTTGGCGCTATGAGCAGCAGGTACATGAGCGCGGTATTGCTTATAAGACGGGCACAATGGTTTTGGAGGTTTCGCCGGATAAGGTAATTACGGCAACCAACCCGACCGACGGTATTTTTCAGATTCAGGCAAAGGCAATCGTTTTGGCGATGGGTTGCCGCGAGCGCGCGAAGGGTGCATTAAATATCGCAGGCACACGCCCTGCCGGCATTTTCAGTGCGGGTACGGCGCAGAAGTTTGTCAATATGAAGGGATATATGCCGGGCAAAAATGTTGTGATTTTAGGCTCGGGTGACATCGGCCTTATTATGGCGCGCCGCATGACATTAGAGGGTGCAAGCGTGAAGGCGGTGTGCGAGCTGATGCCGTATTCCGGCGGCCTTGCAAGAAACATTGAGCAGTGCTTAAACGATTTTAATATTCCGTTAAAGCTCAGTCATACTGTAGTGGAGATTCATGGTAAAACGCGCGTAACGGGCGTAACGATTGCAAAGGTGGACGAAAACAGAAAGCCGATTGAAAGCACAAAAGAATACATAGAATGTGATACGCTTTTATTATCTGTTGGCTTGATTCCGGAAAACGAGCTGACCGAGGGCGCAGGCATTTGTTTGGACCGCGTGACCTCCGGCGCCTTGGTTGACCAGGACAGACAGACGCAGATTGACGGTGTATTTGCCTGCGGCAATGTATTGCATGTACACGATTTGGTGGATTTCGTTTCCGAGGAAGCGGAAATCGCAGGTCAGGCGGCAGCACAGTATATTGCAGACGGTCTGGATACGGACATGGATGCAGTTTTGCATACGGACGGTAAAATTCGCTACACTGTGCCGCAGCGCATCACCAAGGCAAAGGATACAAATGTGTATTTCCGCGTAGCCGATGTATATAAAAACGCAAAAATCACCGTTTTAAAGGACGGCGAAGTGCTTTTGACGAAGAAGAAAATGCGTCTTGCGCCGGGCGAGATGGAAAGCCTTAAATTAAC
Source organism: Clostridia bacterium (assembly GCA_017411585.1). Taxonomy (GTDB): domain Bacteria; phylum Bacillota; class Clostridia; order UBA1381; family UMGS1253; genus RGIG2041. Next base: position 6,524 of record JAFQPV010000390.1, read on the forward strand.
CGCTGCGCAGCTTGCCGGCGCAAAAGAAATTAAATTTGGATTGGAGGTTTTGTAAGATGACGAGAAATTTAACCTGTATCGTTTGTCCGATGGGCTGCAGCCTCACGGTAACAAGCGAGGATAACAAAACCTTTACCGTAACAGGCAACACCTGTCCGCGCGGCGAGGTGTATGCTAAAAACGAGTGCACCAATCCGCAGAGAACAGTCACCAGCACGGTGCGCACCAAGGAAGGCGTGCTCGTTGCGGTGAAGACCGACAGGGCCATTGCAAAGGATAAGGTGTTTGAATGCATGGAAAGAATTAACGCAGCGCGTCCGTGCTTGCCAATCGCGGTTGGTGATGTTATAATGAAAGATATATTCGGAGCAAATATTGTGGCAACACAAAATGTAAAATAAGGAGTGGGGGA
>JAFQPV010000391.1 GCA_017411585.1 Clostridia bacterium
CCTACGCGGCAGGTACAAAAAAGCAGATTGCGGCAGCGCGGTAATTACCGTGACGGCGACCTACTACGGCGTAGAAAAAACAGATGCAATCAAAATTAATGTGCAGGCACAATAAGTACAAGGGCGGAAGGCTTCGGCTTTCCGTCCTTTAATTTAATTTTTAAAAAACCCTCTTGACAAACATATTCTACGATGGTAGAATATAATCACAAACTACAATTGTAGAATGAAATGAGGAGGGATACCGATGTCGAAAAACATCAGTATAGGAGAAGCAGAGCTGGAGATTATGAAGGTGGTTTGGAAGGCGGACGCGCCGATAACCTCTTTGGAAATCGGGACTGCCGTAGAAGAAAAGGGCTGGAAGAAAACGACGATTGCAACCTTTTTGACACGCTTGGTGGAAAAGGGAGCGCTCGCGGCACAAAAGCAGGGCAAGCTTTATTATTACACACCGCTGATTACGGAAAAGGCATATAAAAAGTCGCAGACAAGGAATCTGATTCAAAGTCTGTACGGCGGTTCTGTCCGCGATTTTGCTGCCGCACTGTTTACGGAGCAAAATTTGAGCGAGGCGGATATACGCGAGCTTCAGGCGCTGCTTTCGGATAAGGAGGCATAGGATGATACAAGCTTTTTTGGCATATGCTTTTGTATCGGGTGTTGCAGGTTTGCTTGCACTGCTGCTTTGGGCGTGCAGACCGCTTACAAGGCGGTGCTTTTCTGCTGCGTGGCACTATTATGCGTGGCTGATTGTCTTGGTTGTATTCTTAGTGCCCTTGCGCATCAGCTTGCCGGCACCGGTGGCGGAAGCGCCGCCGGCGGTTGAAGTCGTGGCATCCGGAGAACCGACAGCGGCTGCGCTGCCGGAGTTGCCGCCGCAGACGGAAGCAGAAGTGCCGCCGCAAGCGACGAAAGAAACTGCAGAGCAATCGCCGATGCTGCTTTTGCAGCTGCAGAAGCTTTGGCGCGTGGCGCTGCCGTACATAGCGGAAGCTTGGCTTTGGATTGCATTAGGCTTGCTTCTGCTTCGTGTTGCGGGCTATCTGGCATTTTTGCAGAAGGTGCGCTTTGATTCGGAAGCGGTTGCATGTCCGCTGCTCGGACAGTATACCAAGCGCAGGGTGCAGGTGCGCATAAGCGAGCGCTTGGCATCGCCCTTGCTGGTCGGCGTATTTCGACCGATGCTGCTTTTGCCGAAGGCAGAGCTGGAGGAAAACCAGCTTGCCTGTGTTTTGTCGCACGAAATGACGCATCTTAAAAGGCAGGACATTTTATATAAGTGGCTTGTGACCTTTGTGAAATGCTTGCATTGGTTTAATCCGCTTGTGTACATTTTGGCAAAACAAATCAGTATAGATTGCGAGCTTTCCTGCGATGCGGCAGCTGTAAAGGACTTAGATGCAGAACAGCGCGGCGAGTATATGCAAACGATTTTAGCACTTTTAATTCACGGCAGCAGACGACAAATCCCTCTTACCACAGCAATGACAGGCAATAAGGAGACAATCAAGAGGAGGTTTATGATGATTAAAAATGCAAGGAAGGTCGGAAAAAAGATACGCATTTTATCTGCGGTATTGGCAGTGGTATTGCTTTGCGGTGCGCTGCTTGCAAGCGGCGTGCTGGCGACGGCGATTTTAAATGAGCACGAGGACATTACCTTTGTTTGCAACGGAGAAAAAATCCGTTTTGTAAACGCGCCGTTTTACGAAAACAATACGGTGTATTTGCCGCTTCGGGAGCTGTTTGAAAAGGTCGGCGTGTTTGACGATGCGGAAAACAGCCTTTTGTGGGACAATTTTAAAATTTATATCACCTTAAATGGCGAAAAGAAAACGCACTACGCGATTGAAATCGGCAGTAACGGTCTCGGCATATCGCATAATGAGCCGTTTTCTGAGGATAAAGCAATCAATATGTTTTTAGTAACTACGGAAGCACCGGTGCTTTTGAAGGGCACCACAACCTATGTGCCGTATGATTTTATTGATTATATGCTCAATCGCGGCATGGTAAACCTCGCAAAGGACGGTCCGTATGACATTGCGTGTGTTGTAAACGGTGAAAACCCGATTGCGTATATCACACCGGCGCTGCAGTGGCCGATAGACGGCGAGGTGGTCAGTCGAGACTATGACGGCGATGCGCATAAAGGCATTGATATTGTCGGCGTAGAAGGCACCTTGATTCATAGCGCGGTACGCGGCACGGTGACCGAGGTCGGCTTTAACAATGAAATGGGCAACTTTATTTCCATTGCAAGCAGCAGCGGCATCGAGGTGCTGTACGGTCATCTGAAGGATGTATTGGTTTCGGAAGGGATGCAGGTCGAGCAGCGCACGCAAATCGGCTCTGTCGGCAAAACAGGTATGGCAACAGGCGCGTTTTTACACTTTGAAATCAAGGTGAACGGCAAATATTATGACCCGATGCTGTTTTGGAAGCGCTCGAGCAAAGGCACGCTGAATGCAACCTATTCCGTAACGGAATCGCCGAAGGGTGTACAGGTGGATGTCATTGAGGTTGACCGCTGGATGAACGCGGAGAATTTATCCTATGCAGATATGCTCAGCCTGCAAAAACAGGTGGATGAAGGTTTGGTGCCGCGGCGTACCATACCGGAAGCGGTGATTCGTAGATTTGCAGGGACTATTTTCGGGGAGGATGCGCAAAACGGCGAAATCATTGCATTAACCGGTGATGACATCAACTGCAGCGCAACCTTTCTTTTAAATGGTCAGACCTACAGCTTTGAGCTGTACAAGCCAATCAAGCGCGGCGATAATGGCATCTGGGTGGTGAAGCATTTTCAGCAAATGGATGCGGCTGTGATTCGTGAAGTGTTCTTGTACGAAAGAACGCCGGGGCTCAGGCG
>JAFQPV010000392.1 GCA_017411585.1 Clostridia bacterium
AACTGCTCTGCCGGTCGCGGGCATCGTAGGTGTACGTTGCACCGTCCCCGGTGAGCATATTGCCGTTTGCATCGTAGGTATAGGTAAAGCCGTTGCCATAGGAATTTTCGGTTTTGAGCAATCTGCCTGCCGGGTCATAAGTATAGCGCATCCAAAAACCGTAGCCGTCCTCTTCAAAGATAAGATTACTGTTTGCATCATATTCATACTTTTCCCAAGAGTCCGGATACTGCACATAAATCAGATTGCCGTTTGCATCATAGGTATAGGTTTCTGTGCGAGCGTAGCTGTTTTCGTAAACGGATTTTCTGCCGTATGCATCGTAGGTGTATTTGTCCCATGAACCATCCTGAGCTGCCTGATAAATCAGATTGCCGTTTGCATCATAGGTGTAATTTGTCCAATAGCCATAGGAATTTTCCCAATGCAGAAGATTGCTGTTTTCGTCGTAGGTTGCGTTAGAGCTATAACCATCGCTCCAAGCCTCGTGCAACACGTTACCGTTTGTATCGTAGGTGGTTTTGTCCCCGTAAGCCGTTTCGTGATAAATGCGGTTGTTTGCTTCATCGTAGGTGCACTTTTCCCAACCGTAGCTGTCTGCATAGTAGGTGCAGTTGCCGTTTGCATCATACTGATACTGGTTAGAGTAGTCATACGTACTGGTCATACCGAGGCAGTTGCCTTTTTCATCATAGGTGTAGCTGTAAATCACCTGACCGTTTTCGTCCGTCTGTACAAGCGGCAGGGATGCCGTTTTGCGGATTTTAACTGTGCGTGTTGCGCCGCTCCAGTCCACTTTGAGCTGGAACGCCTCGGAAATCGCACGTACCGGTACAAGCGTACGACCGTCTACGATGCACGCAGGGCTGTCGAGTGTCACAGCGTTCCCGTCTACATACATCGTTGGATTGCCGATGGTCAGTTGTACGGTGGTGCCGTCTTTGGTGGAGGTGACGGTCTGTGTTGCGCCGTCCCAAGCAACGGTTGCCTCCAGCGCTTCGAAAATCGCACGAAGCGGTACCATTGTTCTGCCGCCGATGATTTGCGGCTTTACATCAAAGTTAAGGTATTCACCGCCGAGGGTAACCTTAATGCCGCCTCCGCGGATTTGGATTGCGTTTTCAACATCGCCCGCAAATGCCGGTGCCGCTGCCAAGCTGAGCGCAAGGATTGCGGCAAGCAGGGTACAGAGAAATCTTTTTGCTGTTTTCATAATGTTCGTCCCTTTCGTTCGTGTTTTGGGAAAGTCCCGTCTTGTTTTATTATGCCATAGGGGAGAAGGTAAAGTCAAGGCGAGAAATATAAAAAGGAGTGGACTCCACTCCTTTTATGCTTTTTACAGCACTTGAATTGTATGTATATACGGCACATTCACCGAGTTTCTATCAATACGCACGCGCACCGTATTTTCATCTGCCGCAGCAGAATAGGTAAACGCGTATGTCTGCGTACCTGCCGCTTCTATATATACGTTATGCTCTGCATCACCGATGCGCACCGTAAACGAAAGCACGCCGTCCGGACTGCTTGCCTCAATTTCGATTTTGTTCACGGCACCCGGCTTGAGGGCAAGTTCATAGCTAAACCAGCCGTGTGCATTAATGGTGCTAAACGACTTACCGCGCCCCGTGCCCGGAATACGGCTTAATTTTCCGTCAAAGACAAGCACATCGCTGAAGTTGACTTCTTTTTGCAGGTTATGCCCCTCCATACCGCCGCCGCAAACGATAAAGTCTGTTAAGCTTTGCGCCGTCAGCCTTTCGGTCGCTTCCTTTTCGAAGCGATAGCTTTCACGCATATCGGAAACAAAGTCTTCCACTCTGGTGCTGTCCGTTTTTGTGCCCTTGTGCAACACGCCGGAATTGATGCTGCAGTAATATGCATCGCCGAGGGTCTTTTTACCGTCTGCGCGCTGCGCAAGAATGCTTTCAAGTGCTGCCTCAAATTCCGCTTCGCTGTTTTTGCCCTCAAAGCAGCCGACATAGCGCATAAATGCAATCGCCAGCAGATACCACATTTCAGTTACATATTTTAAATTTATAAACTTGATGCGAAGCTCTTCATAGGCTTCAGGTTCAATCTTCTCCTGCAGCGCCGCAAGCTTGTCCACAAGCGCAGCCGCCCCATCTGCCGCCGCCTTTTTCACAGATAGGATTTCCTCGCGGGACGGTACAGTCCACGGCTTTGGAATAAACCATTCATTCGAGGCAATGCTTGCATTCTCGCGCATCATTTCAAAATAGAAATGGTTTTTAGAGTGGTTAATGTCCTGGAAGTTGCTGAGCTGGCTGAATAGATAGGAATTGATGTAGAACGCATCCGTCACCAGCTTTTCCGTCGGCGCCATCAGCGCCATCACTTCCCTGCCTGCGCCCGGGTACTTCTTTTCAAAAAACGCCAGCGCCGCTTCTTCCGGATTTTCGCCATTGAGCAGCGCACAGGAAATCTCCAGGTTGACCTCGTTTACCGTGCCGAACGGATTCTGGCCGTGACGGTCAATACGCAGGCAGTAGCCTACGGTGTTAAAGCCGCCGCAGTAGTCAAACTGATTCTTTAAATGGTTTAAAAGCATCAGCGGCAGTCTGCCCTTGCCGAAGTATTCGCCGAACACATCGCCCTCCACAAAGAGCGGATTTTTCTTAATCTTGTTAAAAAATGGATTGCCCGGCATCGCCAAACTCCAGTCAAACTGTGTCCACTTGTCCATAATTATAAGTTCCGGCGAAATCTCCTCGTACGCCGCCGTCATCATTTCGTAGTCCTCTTCAAGGCTCGCAAACGGACGCACGATCAGCGCCTTGGCGCGATTGACGCAGGCATCGTATAAAAGCTTGGTCACATGCTTTACGCGCTCTACCTTGCCGAGCTTCTGATTTTGCAGCTTTAAAAGCGGTACGCTCGTTTCGTGCAGCGTTAAAATGATGCCGTCCATATACGGATACGCATCAAAAAAGTCGTTTATCTTTTCCGTAATAAAATCTGCAACGCGCGGATGCGATACCTCAATATCTCCCTGCTCGTTTAAAATTTCGGGATATACTTGCTTAAAATTGTCCGGCAGATACAGCTCGTGGTGCCACATATAATTCTTAATGCCGTGCTCGCTTGCCTTCTTTGTCGCAATATTTACAGCCTCCAAGCACATGTCGACATATGCAGTATCGCGCTCTGCGTTAAACTCGGCATACTTTTTGTAGTAAATCATACCATCGATATTGCCGCGCACATAATTGTGAATCGGGCCGATAAGCTGCAGATGGTCGAAGCCGTGTTCGATGGCATAGTCGACCGTGTACAGATAATAATCAAGCTCCACATCGTCCGGGTTTAAAACAGAGATGCCCTTAATAAATTCTCTCATATATCTCACTCCCAATAATTATCTTTTCAGTGACATTATAATCCATCCCCAGCGAAAGGTAAATTCAAAATCCGATTATTTTTTTCAAAATCCGACGAAAACTATTGCCAAAAATGCAGCATTACGCTATGATAAAGATGGGTGAATTTTATGTTGATTTACAATGAGGTTGAATTAAAAGAATATTTCCCCGTCACACACATCATCGAGCTTTTGTACCGCGGGCTGCCGAAGCAGCACAGCAAAGAGTCCAAGCCCAGCGTAGATTTCTGGTGCCTGTATTATGTCGAGCGCGGGCAGATTTGCTTTCATACCATGGACGGCAATTCGGTTACCGTCAGCACGGGTGAGGGCGTATTTTTCGCACCGGAACGCGGCTTTCGCTCATTGGAAATTTTGTCCGAGCGCGCCAATCTGTTTACGGTGTTTTTCCGCTGTCCGACGCTGGACGAGGATGCGTTTCATCAAAAGAAGCACAAATTCAACACCACCGAGCGTATGATTCTTTCCTCACTGATTACGGCAAGCCATGTGCATTTCGAGCGTCACTCCAATCTGCCCGACGGACCGAAGGGCTCCAAGCCGAAGGCGGATGCGCCGCCGTATCTTCTGCATACGGTCAAGGCATCGCTCGAATATCTTTTGCTTTTAATCTATCAAAACAAGGACAAGCGTGAGAAGCACGAAAAAACACCGGCGCACCAAACGAGTATGCTCGTCAATATGGCAACGGAGTATATGTATGCAAACCTCGACAAAAAGCTTTCCGTTCGCAAAATTGCCACGCATGTCAAAATGAGCGAATCGAATTTTCGCGCAACCTTTAAAAAGCACACCAAGCAAAGCGTGATGGAGTATTTCCATATGCTTAAAATCGAGCAGGCTAAGGTGATGATTCGAAAAAATGTATACACACAGGGAGAAATTGCCACGCTCTTAGGCTACAGCTCGGAAAGCTATTTTTGCCGCCATTTCAAGCAAAAAACAGGCATGACACCGAGCGAGTATGCGAGGTTGGTGTTTTACGGTTGATTTTGGCGCATTACTGCGTTACAAAGCCGAGCCCGTACGCGAGTGCGGGCTCGGCTTTTTGCCTAGTTAATACAAAAAAGCACTTCCGAAGAAG
>JAFQPV010000393.1 GCA_017411585.1 Clostridia bacterium
CTAGACCCAGATATTCGTCCATGTGAAATGCATTGATTTTCGTCCAGTCAATTTCTGTATATTCTATCAAATGCGCCAGTGTTTCATTCTGCGACGGTGCTGCCGCAAAAATCATATTAATTTCATCCTTTTCGGCAAGCATTTCTTTAATGGCAGCCGCAATATCCTCCGCTGCAGCCTTACCCATTTCGTCTCTCGTTTCAAATACCTTTACTTCTAACTTATCTGCATACATATTTTATGACCTCCTTTGTTTGAGCCTATCATAAAACATATTTTTCAGAATGTAAATTGTAAAAAATAGTGCGTTTTATTGCAAAAAGTCTACGATTTGATTTTACGTTCAATCTCAATATGATTCTCCTGCGAGGGCGGATAGCCAAAATATTCCGTATAGTTTCTGAAAAAGGTTGCATACTCCGAAAAACCGCATTCCACATATATATGACTCGGGCGTCCCCCTCTTCGAATCAGTCTTTGTGCTTTGGCAAGTCTGCGCACATTGACATACTTCTTCGGACTGATGCTCATCTCATCAACAAACAGACGATGCAAATAGCTTTTTGTAATGTTCAATTGCTTGCAGATATCCTCCACCGTAATCGGCTCGGCATAATGCGCATTTATATAGGTAACTGCATCTCCAATGAGCGGGTGTACGGTCAGCAAAGTCTCATCTATGGTGTCCTTTGGCATTAAGTACAGATTAAACAGAAGCTCCTCTACAATGCCTGTAATTAACATCTGCAAATTTTTGCCGTCAAAATGCTGCGGATAATAATCCAGTCTTTTTAATAAATCCGTAATGCGCCTCTCGCCCGTATAATTGATTACATCAATACTGTGCGGAATTTCGAAAAAGATTCGATTTGCAAGCAGATTTTCATCAAAAATGATATCATAACGTTCATACGGCTCGTCACTTGAGTCGATACGGATGCGATGCGGCACATTTGCCCTGAAAAACACAACGCTGTTTTTCGGCAGCTTATACGTCTTTTCTCCAATAATGGCGGATATATCGCCGCTGACCAAATAAATCATCTCGCAGACATCATGCACATGCATTCGAAAGTTTGCGTCCTGCGGTACATCAATCGCGATATGATTGAAGACGATACTCTGCTCCCGATTTATATATCTTGATATAAAACCCATACAATCACTTCCAACATTGATTTGCCTACATTATACACAAACATTTCACTTTTTGCAATATAAAAACATATTTTTTACTATTTTCATTCGAAAAAATATGATATATGATATGTACAGAAGAAAAAAATACAGGAGGTTTATTCCATGAAAAAGTTAAATGTAGCCATCATTGGCCAAGGTCGAAGCGGCAGAGACATTCACGGCTCTTATTTCAAAGGTGAGAAAAATACCTTATATAATGTAGTTGCTGTTGTAGACTATGACGAAAGAAGAAGAAACCGCGCACTCGAAGAATATCCGGGCTGCAGCGTACACGCAGTTCATGCCGAGCTATACGGCAGAGAGGATATTGACCTCGTGATAAACGCAACGTTTTCAAATAACCACTATCAGGTAACAAAGGATTTGCTCGAGCACGGCTTTAACGTTGTGGTTGAAAAGCCGTTTGCAAGAAGTCGCTACGAATGCGATACATTAATCAAGCTTGCAGAAGACAAGGGGTTAGTACTCGCCGTATTCCAGCAGTCCTTCCTTGCGCCGTACTATATCCGCGCAAAAGAGCTTATCGAAAACGGTACCCTTGGCGACATCAAGCAAATTGACATCACCTTCAACAGTTTTAGCAGACGCTGGGACTGGCAGACCACGCAGGTGAAAATGGGCGGTAACATCTACAATACCGGCCCGCACCCGATTGGCTTTGCGTTAGGCTTTTTGGATTTTGCAGAGGATTATAAAATCATATATTCCAAGCTTGACCGCTGCTTAAACAGCGGCGACTCGGACGACTATGCAAAAATCATTATGACCGCACCGGGCAAGCCGCTCATTGATGTTGAAGTCACCAGCATTGATTCCTTCCCGGCAAAGCATATCAAAATTCTCGGTACAAAAGGTACATATCAATCCACACCGTCCGAATACGAATTAAAATACATCGTGGACGGCGAAAACCCGCCGCAGGCGCTGGTTTTGGACCCACTGCAGGACGAAAACGGCTACCCGATCTACTGCAAAGAGGATTTAATCAAGCACGAGGAAAAAGGCGAGCACAGCGGCACCGCATTCGATACCGGCAAAGAAAGTTTTTATGAAATGGTGTATGAACGCATCGTGAACGGCACGCCGCTGACTGTGACACCAAAGCACGCTGCTATGGTAATCAGTGTCATTGAAGAAGTACACGCAGCAAATCCGCTGCCGCTTATTTATACGGAGGACTGATTCTATGTTTAAAGTAGCAATTTTAGGCTGTGAAAATTCACATGCAAATCAATTTTTAAAGCTTGTAATCAAGGATAAAGAATACACCGACATCGAGTTTGTCGGTGTTTACAGTGACGATACGGAAGCAGCAAATAAGCTTGCAGAAGAATTCGGCGTATATGTAATGAAAAGCTATGACGAGTTTGTCGGCAAGGTTGACGGCATCGTTATAACCGCGCGTCACGGTGACAATCACTTAAAATATGCAAAGCCGTATTTTGAAAGCGGTATTCCGATGTTTGTTGACAAGCCGATTACCTGCACAGAGGCAGATGCGCTTGAATTAAAGGCACTTGCTGCAAAGCACAACGTACGCCTCTGCGGCGGCTCTGTATTAAAGTTTCCGGCACAGCTGCAAAAGCTGAAAAAGGCTGTTGCGGAAAAGACCTACGGCAATCTGTACGGCGCTGTTTTGCGCGCACCGGTCAATCTTAAAAACGAATACGGTGATTTCTATTTCTACTCGCAGCACCTTGTAGCCATGATGTGTGAGCTATTCGGCTTTTATCCAAACAGTGTCATTGCACACGAATTAAACGGCACTGTCAACTGCACAGTTCGCTATGATGCTTGCGATGTAAACCTCATCTACAGCTCTGAAAGCTATGACTACTATGCAGCCATCAGCTGCAAGGACGGCTTCCCGATTGAAAAGCTTTCTTTAGAGGGTTGCTTCAAGATAGAGTTTGAAGAATTTTATGATTTGCTTTTGGGCAAAGACCAGCCGGAAAGCACCGAAGATTTTATTGCACCGGTATTTATTATCAATGCGCTGGATAGAGCATTAAAGAGCAGCAAGGAAGAACAGGTGAACAGACAATGATGAATTTAGCATTTGCAGGCTTTCGCCACAGCCATATACTGAGCTTGTACGATGCCGCAATAAAAGATGATAATGTAAACATTGTCGGATGCTACGAGGAAAATCCTGAAAAAAGCATCATAACAGATGCAGTTTCACTGACTTATGCTTCTTATGAAGAAGTATTAAGCGACGCGCGCGTTGATGCCATTGCCATCGGCGACTATTATGCCAAACGCGGACAAATGGTC
>JAFQPV010000394.1 GCA_017411585.1 Clostridia bacterium
TATACAAATGCTAAAACACTTACACGCTCCTCGACCTGTCTTGCACCCCAGAGCCAGTTTCTCTCATTTTTAAATACATAAGACGTTACCGATTCATTTAAAAGCGCGTCTGCCAACTGTTTTTGTTTTTCATAAATCACTTGATAGTTGTAATCGTTCGCAATCTTGTTTCGTGCATCGTCCCAATCCGTAATATAAATACGCGGATGTGCACGCAGGTTGGAAACAAAGCTGTTTCCCGTAATCGCGCTGCCCTTGATTGCATCCCAGTTTACGCCTTCAATTCCGTAAAACTGCCCTTCAAAACGAATCGGCGTTTTTGTGCTGATCGAAATATTATCAATCAGTACGGCGTCGTTTGCCGTGTTCGCTGTTAAATCAAAATACAGATTTGCACTGCTGTAATCCGCAGATTTTGCAGCAAAGGCAACGTCGCTTTCTGCTTTTGCACCATTCACATACACGCTGTATTTTGCATTCTTATAGTCAATTTCATAACGGAAATTATTCCAGCCCGCCTTTAAATCCACATTAGTATATGCTTTGCCCGGCAAAAGCGAAGCTGAATCCGTTGCATCATTTGCCCTCAATTCCACAGCACCGTTGCCGACAAAGTACACATTGTATTCCACCGTTAAATCGGCTGCATCCAGACCGAGGCTTACGGTTTTCTGCAGAGTCGATTTCTTCTTTGCCATACTGCCGTTAACCGCCGCAATCACATCATTACCGCCGACGGTAAATGCCAGAAGCGAGCCGGTAACCTTTTGCCAGCTTGCCTCGGAGTCCGTTGCAATGCGCTGACCACCGTAGTTGCTGTAGTAATGAAACAACTGTTTTGCGCCGCCCAATACCACATTTGCCTGTGGCGCGCTGCCGTCATATGCTTTGCCGACAAATTCGGCATACTCCGCGTTTGTGCGCTGCGCCTCCGGGATACCAACATTAGCAATCTGCACATCCACCGCGTCAGGCGTTGCAATGCGGATATTGTCGTAGTAAACATTTTCATTATTGTTGATATGCGCCGTGTTTATGCGCACGGTAAACTCACCGTCAACCTCAGCAAGGAGTGCGCCCGACTTAATCGAGGCACCGTTTGCCTGAATATCGAAGGTCTTTTTCTCAAAATCCAACAAGACATCTACTGCCGTCCATGTATCAAAGCCTTGATTTAAGCTGCATAAATTCTGAGACGCCGCATTTTGCACGCTCATTGCAATGTTACAGCCCTCGCTGCGTGCGATAAACGAAATACCCAGCTTGGTCATGCCCGAATTATAAATCTTCTTCGTTAAAAGCGGTCCGCCTTCCTTCGTGGCAATATTGTTATAGCGCACAACCTGACTACCATCCACATTTTGCACGGCAATGGATGCCGTGGTAGAGGTCACTCTCGTGCTCCACGCGCCGACTGTATTTGCCATAATCAGCGGCCACGCACCGATGGAATCAGCTTCAAAATCGGTTTCAAACAAGGTTGTCTGATAGTCGGACACCTTAGACTTGTAGTCTGCTGCCTTCTTATATCCCGCCGCATCCGCTTTGTGCGGAAAATCGTTCGGGTCATAGGTTACGCTACTTGCCGCTGTGTTGGTTTTATCAAACAGCTTTTCCGGCTCTAAATCCGTCACGGCTCTAACCACAAAATCGTCATAACAGATACGGTTGCCGTCCTTGACCGATGCCGACACACGCATATTTAACCCCTCTGTTACACAAGCACTGTATTTCACCGGTGCCTCTGCTACACCGTTTTTCGACACGGTATATGTGCTGTTTTTGATATCCAGATGCACGGAAATGCTCGTCCATTCCGTGTACATATCCTTAACTTCCACAACAGTGGTACCGTTTGCAATCAAGCTAAATATCGCCCTGTCATCGCTTTCGGTACGCACGCGATAAGAAAAGGTAATCTCATCTACCCCACCCAGATAAAAATTCTTCTCCACACGCGGTCCGCCGCGCTTATCAGCAGAATTGGAAAAACACAGCACTTGTGTCTTCGTATCCTTGATGACCTGCGCCGTTGCCGTTGCAGATTCTACCTTGGCGTTCCACATTTCCGCAGCTGTGCCGGTTTGGATGCTTGCATCTGCCGTGTACGCTTCAAAATCATCCATAAAAACAACCTTTCCCTCTGCCGCAAACACCGAAGCTGCCGGCACAAGCATCAAAAGCATCGCAAGCGTCACTACCCACGCTGTCAGCCTTTTTACTTTCTTCATCCTTATCGCCTCCATATATCACTTTATAATAATATTTCTTTCAAAAAACAGACTCTTTAAAGAATTTTCTTTCAAATTCCTATTTTTATTTTAACATATGCAAGCAAAAGCGACAATAGCGAATTTAACGAAATATTACTGCGGTTTTTAGAAATATTACTGTAATTCGGGCATACAAAAAGGGCATCGGAACAATCCGATGCCCTTTTGAGTGTGCGTTTGCACAAAATTACATATTTGCGAGGTTTGCTTCAAGTGTATCGAGCTGTGCCTTGATTTCAGCCGGGAGCTTGTCGCCGAACTGTTCAAAGTACTTTTTAATACCGGTGTTCGGATCTTCGATATCCTCCATCCAGTTTGCCTTATCAACTGTAAGCAGAGCCTTAATTTCTTCTGCAGTCATATCAAGACCTTCAACGTCGATATCCTCTACCTTCGGCACGTAACCGATTGCAGTTTCATCAGCGTCAACCTTGCCTGCACATCTGTCTAAAATCCAGAGCAGTACGCGCATGTTGTCGCCGAAGCCCGGCCACATAAAGTTGTCGTTTTCGTCCTTTCTAAACCAGTTCACGTGGAAAATCTTCGGCGCCTTATCGCCAAGCTTCTTGCCCATTTCGAGCCAGTGTGCCCAGTAAGTCACCATATTGTAACCAACGAACGGCTTCATCGCCATCGGGTCACGACGAACTACGCCGACTGCACCTGCAGCTGCTGCAGTTGTCTCAGATGCCATTGTAGCACCAACGAATGTACCGTGGTTCCAGTCTCTGGACTGATATACCAGCGGAGCGCACTTTGCACGACGGCCACCGAATACGATTGCATCAATCGGCACACCCTGCGGGTTCTCAAATTCAGAGGAAATGCACGGGCAGTTCACAGCCGGAGCTGTAAATCTGGAGTTCGGATGCGCAAGCTTGTTGCCTTCTGCAGTAAACTCTTTGCCGTTTACCTTTGCACCCTTCCACTCGGTTGCATTTTCCGGCGGGTTCTTATCAAGACCTTCCCACCATACAGTCATATCGTCATTGTTGATTGCAACGTTTGTGAAGATTGTGTTCTTCTTTGTTGCAGCCAACGCATTGAAGTTTGTCTTTTCGCTTGTACCCGGTGCTACGCCAAAGAAGCCTGCTTCCGGATTGATTGCGTAAAGTCTGCCGTCCGGACCGATGCGGAGCCATGCGATATCGTCACCAACCGTCCAAACCTTGTAGCCCTTCTTCTTTAAGTATTCCGGCGGAATCAGCATTGCCAGGTTGGTCTTACCGCAAGCAGACGGGAATGCTGCTGCGATGTGCTTTACTTCGCCCTTCGGGTTCTCAAGGCCTAAGATAAGCATATGCTCAGCCATCCAGCCTTCCTGCCAACCGAGGTAGGAAGCGATACGGAGCGCGAAGCACTTCTTACCGAGAAGTACGTTACCGCCGTATGCAGAGTTGATGGACCAAATGGTCTTATCCTGCGGGAACTGCACAATATATCTATCATCCGGATTTACATCCTTCTTTGCATGCAGACACTTAACGAAATCGTCGCTGTCGCCGAGTGCATCGATAACACTCTTACCGATTCTTGTCATGATTGCCATGTTGAGTACAACATAGATGGAGTCTGTCAGCTCAACACCGATCTTGGAGAACGGGGAGCCTACCGGACCCATGGAGTACGGAATAACGTACATTGTTCTGCCGGCCATAGCGCCTGTGTAAAGCTTTGTGAGCTTTGCATACATTTCAGCCGGATCCATCCAGTTATTGATCGGACCAGCCTCTTCTTTAGTCGGTGTGCATATAAATGTTCTGTCCTCTACACGAGCAACGTCATTTTCTGCTGTTCTGTGGTAATAGCAACCCGGAAGCTTTTCTTCGTTAAGCTTGAGCATTTCGCCTGTAGCAACGGCTTCTGCTCTGAGTGCTTCGAGCTGTTCTTCACTACCGTCAATCCATACAATGGATTCTGGCTTTGTCATAGCTGCCATTTCGTCCAGCCATGTTAAAACTGCTTTGTTGTTTGTTAAAGCGTTCATACCAAAATACCCCTTTCTTTTTATGCAAAGATTACCAATTAATTGAACCTTTGTTAAATGTGCGACAATTATAAAACCAATTCTCACCCATTATAATTGTTATACTGATTATACACCATTTTTTCGAATTTGCAAAGCCTTTTTGAAAAAAATTCACATTTTATACAACTTTTTTTCACCGAACAATCTTTTTATGTGAATTTTGCCTTGATTTTATTCTTATTCTTGATTAAATTCTATAAATATGTTAAAATTAATAACGCACACATAATACAGGCAGGAGGTGACCGTATATGAGCGAAGGCAAAAAGGTTATTGCACTCAATAAAAAAGCGCGCCACGACTATTTTGTGGAGGATACCTACGAAGCAGGCATTGAACTGTTCGGCACAGAGGTAAAATCCATTCGTCAGGGCAGCGTGAATTTAAAAGATGCATATGCGGGCATTTCCAGAGAAGGCGAGCTGTTTGTACATGGAATGCACATCAGCCCCTATGAAAAGGGCAATGTGTTTAACCGCGACCCACTCAGACAAAAGAAGCTTTTGATGCATAAAAAAGAAATCTTAAAGCTGATGGGCACGGTGCAGCAACAGGGCTATGCCTTAATCCCCCTTTCGCTGTACTTTAAAGGCTCGCGCGTAAAGCTGGAGCTCGGCGTGTGCAAGGGTAAAAAGCTCTACGATAAGCGCGACGATGCGGCAAAGCGCGATGCAAAGCGCAATATAGACCGCGCATTGCGCGAGAGAAACAGATAATTTCATATTTTTCGTACAAAACATTCTGTATGTTTTAAAGCCTATCATGCCATGGCTAAGCATTTTTGTTCGTAGCAAATCTATTTGCGTTCCAATCGATTTTTACATCTTTCTACCATGGCTTGGAAAAATCGCTTTGGAACGGACAAACCGAATCGGCTTTGCCGACTGTGCCCGAAGGCGTACATCGGTACGGTGCGGGTGAGGGTTGTTCGTAGCAAATTCATTTGCGTTCCAATCGATTTTACACCTTTCTACCATGGCTAAGAAAAATTGTTTTGGAACGGACAAACCGAATCGGCTTTGCCGACTGCGCCCGAAGGCGTACATCGGTACGGCGAGGGTGAGGGTTGTTCGTAGCAAGTTTGCATGCGTTCCAAACAATTTTAATAGACATGGGGGCGTAATGGTTTCGACGGGGATGTTGCAGTACGGGAAGCGGGTAGTGGTGGGGCGCCACTTTAAAAGCTCTATTTTAAATTTAAACGCTAATAAGAATTTAGCTTACGCTGCCTAATTAGGTAGCCGTCTGCCCCGGGAGGACCGCGGCTCGGGTACAGGCGTCAAACAGCGGTGAACGTGATTTAGCTAAGCTTTGCGCTAGACATGACTAATGAAGCTACTGAGGCTGTAGGTTTGTTTGTGGACCTGCAGCTGAGGGAATGTTAACCACAAACTGCACCCGGAGATGCCTGTATGAATATGTTTTCGGACAGGGGTTCGACTCCCCTCGCCTCCACCAAAATGAAAAAGAGTACCGTCAGGTGCTCTTTTTCATTTTGGTGCATGGATTAGAAGGGAGTCGAACCCTGAGAGGGTTTTCGGCGAACAGCGGACATGCCTGTGACATGTTCGCCGCCGAAAAGGTGCGCAGTCCGGTACCGAAGCCGTAGGCTTGGGTGGACAAGCAATCAAGACGCGAAGCGGCTTCTCCCCTCGCCTCCACCAGAAAAACGATACAATTTTACTGTATCGTTTTTCAATGAAATAAATCCTTTCAGGATTTATGAAATACACTTCGTGTATGAAATATTGCTTCGCAATGTGAAATACGCCTGACGGCGTGTGATATAAGGATTTATTTTATTTCACTTGATGCTTTGGCATCAAATTTCACAATTTCTGTAAGAAATTATTTCACATCGAGCAAAGCGAGATATTTTATTAAAATTAGTCTCTGTACGAGATAAGTATTGATA
>JAFQPV010000037.1 GCA_017411585.1 Clostridia bacterium
CAAATCCACATCACTTATTTATATAATATCAATATACAAAACCGTAATCAACCACGGAATAAAAAAGGTTGATAGAAAGGAGAAAGGTATATTGTAATGACTGTTAGATGAGTCATTTACATTATACCAGAATGAAATGAGCCGGTTTTGGATTGGTGGCAGCGGCGCGCTGTGTGTAGATGAAAAAATGCATATTCATTCTCTGGTGCGGCAAAACGGAGAGAAGGCACAGAAACTCACAGATATGCGATTTGCCATCTGCGATGACAAGGGTAGGACCTATGTGCTTGATGAGGATTTTTCCGAGGTAAAATGTAAGCAGGCACTTTTGGGCGCGAGTTATAAATTTTCTGATGCTGCATTTTCTGCAAAAATTTCAGCATCAGCTGTAACACCGTTTGGGTTTGGTAAGGATGCACATATACCGGCGGCTGCCTTTTTGTTTAAAATTAAAAACACTTCAAAAAAGAAACGCATATATACATTTGCGGCAATGGCTGAAAACTTTTTGGGAGACACCCTTCAAGAACAGATTGCAACAAAGTATGGTCGTGGTGTGCATATGAGCTCAGCTTCGACGCTTTCAGTGTGTTCGGATTATATGACGCATTGCCTGCTTTCGGATTGTGAAACGCACACCGTACGTTATCTTGAACGTGACAATGCGCGTGAAAGCTTTATAGAATCGCTCAGAGGCGGCAATGAAGAGGACAGAAAATACGGTATTCCGGCGCAGCGCGATTGTGCGGCGGTATATTGTTCATTTGCCCTCGAGAGCGGCGAGAGCAAAACGGTGCGTATGGTCTATGCGTGGTACGTGCCAAATATGCAAGTTTCACTTGGCGAACAAAGGCTTTTGGTGAAGGATTTGCACTTGGATGCATTCACTGACAGTGCTGCAGTTGCAGATTATGTGCTTGAAAATTGGAATCGTTTCATCGAGTCTTCGCGGCAGTGTACAAAAGCAATTCGAACAAATGTCGGTGTTGGTGCTTTTGAACGGGCAATTTTTGATAATTTGCATACAATTCAAAATGCGTATGATTATGTGCTTGCTGAACAGGGAGCATCTAAGCTTTTTATGAAAAATCAATACGGTGCGCAAAAGCTGTTTGTGCAAACTGCAGAGGCGCTATTTCCTGCTACGGTGTATTTTGACTTTGATGCAGAAGTGCAAGCGATTGAATGGGCGATTCAATATGCACTTGAATCAGACGGTAAATATAATGGACTTCCGTGTATTGAGACGACTGAAAAAACAATTGAGCAGCAAGTATTAAGCCAATTTTCGCTGATTTGGCGCGTGTATCGACTATATGTACTCAGTGGTGATTTGAATTATATTACACGGTTTTGGGACAAGGCAGAACAAATCTTGCGTTATGCAAATATCGCAGGTTGGGTACGTGCGGGAGAAGCGGTTATTGGCTTTGAAAATGATGAAGGATTTACTTACAGCTTGATGCTTACAAATGCGTATCTTTTAAGCCTTATGTGCGTGCAGAAAATGGCAGAACTGACACAGCAAAGCGAAAGTGCAACGGAATATGCAAAGCTTATAGCAGACGGACAGGGATTTGTGCGCCGCAATTTCTTTAACGGACAATTCTTTAATGAGTCCTATCCGACAGAGGAGGAGAAGGGGCGATGCGGTATTCAGCAGCTGCTTCCTGTATGCATTGGAAAGACGCTGGGACTGGAAGTTACAGATGTCGGGCAAAATGCGATTGCGTTAGAAAATATCTATGTTCAGAACTATCTTGGCGATGAAGACTGCGGTGTGTACGGTGTGAAGGTGTATTCGGATGAAGAAGCCTTTGATGCCGGTGCAGAACTTTTGTATGCAGAGACGCTTTTGCAGGCGGACAAGACGTATCTTGCTTCGCTTGTGTGCAAGGCGCAATATGTGCGCGAGAGTGAATCACATAAAAACACAGCGGAAAGCATATTTGTAAATGCGTTGTTCGGGACTGGCTACGATGCAGTGGAACGTAGCCTGCACATCGATAAAGCAGGTTTATTGTGTTTTGCAAAAAATGCATTTATTTATACTACAGAAGAGAAAATGAAGACGGTGCGTGTGTGTGGTGAACCAATTAAAATTGATTCACTGTACTATGCCGGCAAGGGGAAAATTTCACGTGTATTTTACGGAGAGATGGAGCTTTTGTTCGTGCGTGACGGTGATGCCGTTCATTTGAATGCACCGCTTGTACTTTCTGAAGGGGAAGAATTGAGAATAATACTATAAAATGAAGAACCGACTCAAAGGAGTCGGTTCTTCATTATTGGTTTACACGTATTTTTTAACATCAGCCTCAAATGCTGCCTCATCATCTTTTTTTGGACGTTTTACATTGTCAAAGA
>JAFQPV010000395.1 GCA_017411585.1 Clostridia bacterium
AATATCTGGAACGGCGCAACCCTTTACCGTACGGCGACTTTGTATCCCGATGCACCAAACAAGGAAGCTTACATTAAAAAGGCGCGTGCCTTTTTTGCAAACGGCATCTCAATTGAAGCTGACGAATATTCCGACGAAATTGTCGATGGTGAGCGCATTGGTGATTTGTTTATCGGGGCAAATATGTTTAACTCCTTTGCCTGCAACCACCACGGCTACTTAAACATCGGCTATATGTACATCTGCCTTTCCAACATTGCAATGCTCCATTTTTTCTTAAAATCTAAAGGTGTCAAGGCAGATGATATGATTTATCACAATTTATACAAACAGTGGCAGCTGATTCGCTCCACCACCTTCGATGACGGCAGACTTTTGCGCATCGGCGGCGATTCGAGAGCCAGATATTGCTACTGTCAGGACTACGCCCTGCCATCGTGGCTTTTAATTGAAGATGTCTACGGCGAAGACTGCTCGATGCTCATTGACGGCTGGCTGGAAATTCTCAAAAAGGAAACCGCTGTAAACGGTGACGGGTCTTTCCTTTCCAACCGCTTCGGGCATTTCGAAAATCTGTCGCCGGTGTACTACACACGCTTGGAATCCGACCGCGCAAATGTCGTTTCTATGGCACTGTATTGGCACAGCAAATTCGCCCTTGAAGGCACAAAAGAAAGCGAAATGCTCACCGCCTGGAAGGATGATTACCACGGCAGCGGCTTTGATGCAAGCGGCAACCGCTTTGCATCCTTTACCTGGGCTTCTTCCGAAAAGCCGCAAGGTCTGCTCGTTCCGAAAAACGACAGCTCACTTGCCGAATGGCGCTATAACCTCGGCGCAAAGATTTGCGGTGTTGGCAGAGAAAACTTTGATGAGGAGGAAGCAAACACCGTACAGCTCTTTGACGGCGGCTTTATCACCTGCGGCACAACAATTTCCTATTCCGATAACTTTATGGCGGAGGGACAGGAAAAGGAAGCAATGGCGCGAAAGCATATTGCATTTGCGGCGCTGCCGGATGAAAGCACCGTGCTTTGCCTGCAGTATGCCCGTAGCCTAAACCGCGTATTTACAGCTAAAATTGCCGGAACACTTTGGAATATTCCAAACGATATATTTAACGGTAGACAAAGAAAGCTTACCTTTGAGCACGGCAGCGGCTACTTCAGCGGCGGGGATTATGCCAGAACCTATGAAACCGTTGCACTCGGGCATTTTGTAAATGCAGACGACAAAATCGGTCTTGCCTCTAAGCTTCCGCTCACGCTGGTGCGCAGCGGCGAGCGCCAGATTGATATCAAACTACGCGAAAACAGCGGCACACTCTATGCTGAGGAAATCTGCGCGCCGTATGAAAAAGCATACAAATGGGTCGACCGAAACACCGTTTTAATCGACACCGGCTTTGCTTTATCGCTCGGCACGGCAGAGGATACGCAAAAGCTGAATGCCTCGTTGACTGCGCCGAACTTTAGCAATGTCAAAGCAATCGGCGTAACCGGTAAGGACGGCAAAAACTATCTTTTGCTTGCAAACTTCACCGACAGCGAGCAAACCGTAAATTTACAGCATTTCAATGCGCTGAATCTTGCAAACGGCAAGAAAGCTGAAACAATTTGTTTTAAACCAAATGAGGCCGTTTTGCTTGTAAAGGAGGAAAACAAATGATTTCGTTAAACGCAGAGGACAGAAAATGGGTAGATGGTATTTGGGCAAAGCTTGACCGCAAGCTTTCCAAAACCGCAGTGGATGTGTTTGATTTTATCCCGTACACAACAAAAGAGGGCATCTATGTTGAGCCGCCGAAGGAAGGCCCGGTTTGGTGGACCAACGGCTTTTACGGCGGTATGATGTGGCTGATGTATCATATGACCGGCAAAGATGTATACAAAGCCTGTGCCGAGCATCAGGAGCTTATGATGGACGAGGCTTTTCAGATTTATGACGGCTTGCATCACGATGTCGGCTTTCAGTGGAATCTTTTGTCGAAGGCACACTATGCACTCGACGGCAATCCGAAATCCCGCGTTCGCGCGCTGCACGCCGCAAACATACTGGCAGGGCGCGTGAACATTTGCGGAAAATATATCCGCGCCTGGGATAAATTGAATCTTTCCATCATCGACACGATGATGAACCTGCCGTTACTTTATTGGGCATCGCGCGAGGTGGCAGATGACCGTTTCCGCTTTATTGCGGAAATGCAGGCCGATATGACTATGCGCGAGCACGTGCGCCCGAACGGCAGTGTTGCACACGAGGCTTTGCACGACGACCTCAATGACCGCGTCATTGAAACCCGTGCAGGTCAGGGCTACGCCGTCGGCTCTGCTTGGAGCCGCGGTCAGGCGTGGGCACTCTACGGCTTTATCCTAAGCTATATCCACACAGGAAAAGAGGCGTACCTGGACACCTGCAAAAAGGTAGCCGACTACTTTTTAGAGTACGCCGAAAAAACAAACTATAAAACACCGACGGATTTTAACGCACCGCCGGAACCGTTTTATATCGACAATTCCGCCGGCACCTGCGCTGCCTGCGGCCTTGTTGATCTTTATAAAACCACCCACGAGGATAAGTATTTAACCGGCGCAATCCGGATTTTACGAGCGCTCGAGGAGGATTGCATCTTTGACGACTCCAGTCAATCCATTCTCCAAAAGGGCATGGAATCCTACGGCAGAGGCAAGCAGCTACACTTAATTTATGCAGACTTCTTCTTAGTAGAAGCCATTGCCAAATTAAAAAACAGCGACTTTTTGATTTGGTAAAACAAAAAGGAGTATAGGTTATGAAATACAAAACACCACTGGAATACGGCATGCTTGCCTGCGATGCACTTATGCGTATGTACGCACCGGAAAAGCTTCCGCCGGAAAACAAATTCTTTTACCATCAGGGCGTATTCCTCTCGGGTATGCAAAATATCTATGCCCTTTCCGGCGAAGAAAAATATTTTGATTATGTAAAGGCTTACTGTGACAGCTTAATCGATGAAAACGGCGATCTCTATGCAGCTTATGCTGCAACAGATGCTTCCGGCTTTACCGTCAATGTACCAGCCAGCCGCGCAATACGCATGCTCGATCACAAACAGCCTACCGTCCTCTTGTATCAGCTCTACGACCGCACCGGCGATGAAAGATATTTAAAGTACCTCAAAAAGGTTGCCGCATCCATGCACTTTTGGCCTACAAATGATTACGGTGCTTACTGGCACACCATGTATCATTCGTGTCAGGTCTGGATGGATGGTGCTTATATGGCAGGTCCGCTCTGCGTTTTATATGCAAAAAGGTTCGGTGATACCGCATTGCGCGAACGTGCAATTCACCAGATTTTCATCATGAACGAGCATACCAAGGACGAAAAAACAGGTTTG
This sequence comes from Clostridia bacterium, assembly GCA_017411585.1. Lineage (GTDB taxonomy): Bacteria > Bacillota > Clostridia > UBA1381 > UMGS1253 > RGIG2041. Next base: position 3,383 of record JAFQPV010000395.1, read on the forward strand.
TATTTCCATGGCTGGGATCCGACCAAGGCTGCCGAGTGGGCAGACCCGGAAACGGGATGCTCTCAAGAAATTTGGGGCAGAGCCGTCGGTTGGTATGCCGTTGCAATTTTAGATATTTTAGAAAATATTCCGCAAAATCATCCCGCAGTTGCCCAACTCAAGAAAATAGAGTTGGATTTATTAAGAGCATTGAAAAAATACAGACATCCTGAAAGCGGATTATGGTGCCAGATTTTAGATAAGCCTGAGCGCAAGGACAACTGGATAGAAAGCTCTTGCTCGAACCTGTTTATTTACTCTATTGCAAAGGCAATCCGCATGGGCATAGCCGACAGAGATGAATTTTCCGATATGCTGGAAACCGCCTACAACAGCAGCATTGCTCTTTTATATAACGATGCCGACGGCTACTTAGTCATCGACCATGTATGTGAGGGAACCTGTATTGAAAGCGGTACATATGGCTTTTATATTCACCGTAAAAAAATCAAAAATGATTTACACGGTGCAGGCGCTTTTATCCTGATGTGTGCGGAAATGCAAAGATACAATAATTTTATCGCAGACTTGAAGTAAAGCGTTTTCTGTGATACTATACTTACAGATATTTTAATCATTGGAGGGAAAATGATGGACAGAAAATTAAGAGTCGGTATTATCGGCTGCGGCGGCATTGCCAATTCGCACGCAAAGGCGTACCTGCGCCAGCCGGATGTGAAAATTGTTGCAGGCGCTGACCTCGTAGAAGGCAAGACGGCAAAGTTTTTTGAAAACCTCGGCGTCGAGGGTGCAAAGTGCTACAACAGCCACACCGAAATGCTCGCAGATGAGAGCTTGAAGCTCGATGCGGTTTCGGTTTGTACATACAACTGCACGCACGCGGAATGTACGATTGCGGCTCTTGAAAAGGGCATTCATGTGCTTTTGGAAAAGCCGATGTGCGTAACCACCGAGGAAGCGGTGGACATGATACGCGCCGAAAAGAAAAGCGGCAAGCTGCTCAGCTTAGGCTTCCAGCCGCGCTTTGAGCCGAATATGCAGATGATTAAGAAAATCGTGCAGTCCGGTGAGCTCGGTGAAATTTACTACATTCAGACCGGCGGCGGCAGACGCTGTGGCATCCCGGTCGGCACACTCGAAAACCCGAAGGACACTTTTGTGCGCGAGGACACGGCAGCGCTCGGCGCAGTTGGCGACATCGGCTGCTACTCGCTCGATATGGTGTTAAACGCACTCGGCTATCCGAAGCCGCTGCGCGTAACGGGCTATAAGTCCAACTTCTTCGGTACAAATCCGGACTACTATGCAGGTCACGACAAAGCCGATATGTCCCAAAAATTCGGCGTAGACGATTTTGCCGCTGCATTTATCCGTTTGGAGGGCGGCATTATCTTAGACTTCAGAATTGCATGGGCAATGCATTTAGACACCCCGGGTGACACCATCATTATGGGTAAAAAGGGCTCGCTGCGCATTCCGTCGACCGACTGCTGGAATGGTGCACCGGGCGGCGCAATGACAATTTACCACGATGTCGGCGGCAGACCGACACAAACGACTGTGCCGCTTATTACCTATAATAAGCCGCTCGGCGAATACATCTGGGACGGCAAAATCCGCTCGTTTGTCGATGCCATCAAAAACGGCGGCAGCGCACCGGTACCGTCTTCCGAAATTCTCTACAACCAAGCCATTATCGACAGTATCTGTAAATCCGCAGAGCTCGGTATGGAGGTCGAGGTTGAAATTCCGGAAATCTAAACTACATACCAAAAGCACTTGCTTCACGAAGAAGCAGGTGCTTTTTTATTACTGTTCATTTGCATAACCGTATACTTCTGTGGTACACTATAAAAAAGCGAGGGATGAAAATGAAAAAGCAAAACACATTTGAACGCATATATGCTGTCGTGCGCCGTATCCCGTACGGTCGCGTTGCAACCTACGGTCAGATTGCACGCTTGGCAGGCAATCCGCATTGGTCACAGGTGGTCGGCTATGCCTTACATGTAAACCCCGACCCCGAAAACATCAAATGCTACCGCGTGGTCAACCGCTTCGGCGAGGTATCGCGCGCATTCGCCTTCGGCGGCGAAAACGCACAGATTCATCTGTTGGAAGCAGAGGGCATCAAGCTTATAGACGGCAAAGTGGATTTAGACAAGTATTTATGGGACGGCAAATAAAAAAGACTTCTGTTTTCAACAGAAGTCTTTTTTATTCACATTGCCTGCAAAACAATCTTTTCTACCAGTTCTTCGAACGATAACCCTGCCGCCTTTGCCGAATCCGGCACAAGCGAGGTCGCCGTCATACCCGGAATCGTATTAATTTCTATGACATACGGTCTGTTTTCTGCATCCACAAAAAAGTCAATTCTCGCTACACCACTGCAGTTTAAGGCTGCATATGCCTTTTTCGCATATGCTTCTATACTTTGTGCCGCATCGTCCGGTATGCGAGCCGGAATAATATGATGACTCATACCCGTTGTGTACTTAGATTCAAAATCATAAAACTTATTTTCCGAAACAATCTCAACAATTGGCAACGCAATCATTTCATCCCCATCGCGCATCACAGGAACGGTAAGTTCTGTTCCTTTGATAAACTTTTCGATTAAAATTTCCCCATCATAATCGATATTATGCGCAATCGCAGCTTCAAGCTCCTGAATATCGTGCACAATTTCTACACCAACACTTGAACCTTGGCAAGGCGCCTTGACAACCACAGGAAAGCCGAACGCAGAAACAACCTCCTCTGCAAATTTCCGTATGTTTTCACCCTTTTTTATTACGAAAAATTCCGGTGTAGGGATATTCCCGAACACAAGCATTTTTTTCGTCAATATTTTATTCATACAATTCGCGCTGCTCGCAACACCAGAGCCGGTATAGCGGATATTCATGAGCTCCAGCATCCCCTGAATCGTACCGTCCTCGCCGCCTTTGCCGTGCAACTCCAATACGCACAAGTCCGGTTCTTCCTTTGCAATATCACAAGCATTTTTTTCGTCCAATATAAATCGATGTGCATTGTACCCCATCGAAATCAAGGCCTTATACACCGCTTCACCACTGCAAAGCGATACTTCTCTTTCCGAGGACACACCGCCCATAACCACTAAAATTTTCTTGTTTTTCATTTCGCATTCTCCTATGCTAATTTAAAATCACCTTAAAATGCCACATCAAACGCGACGTATAATACTTAATCGCCTGATACGCATAGGCTACCGGAAAAGTGCTCGCTATAGATGCACTCAACTTTCCGCTATGACTTGCTTTAAACAAAACAAGGTCACCGGATTTTACTTGTTTTTTAAGTGCTTTATTCATCTCTTTTTGATTCTTAAATGTTAAAACAACTAAATTTTCTCTCGTCTGCATATTTGCCAATGCCTTTTTTAAGTTCTTTCCGAAGGTCATTACAACATCAAACGAAGATGTATTCACAATATCCACAATTTCTCTGTGGGTAGATTCCGTATAGCTCCCTGCTTCCGCAACATCCCCAAGCACAGCAATTCTCTTGCCGCAAACCGGTATCTTTTGCGCACCCTCAATCGCAGAACGAATAGATTTTGCAACCGCGTTATAGCAGTCAGCATAAACAATCGTTTTTCCAGCCTTAAACACATTTTGGCGAATGCCGGTAGCTCTGTATTTTTGAAGACCTGCAACGATCTTATCGTAAGAAATTCCCGAAACCACACCGGCAGCAAAAGCGAGCAACGCT
>JAFQPV010000396.1 GCA_017411585.1 Clostridia bacterium
CTGGCCACGATCCGCATATACCATTTCCCAGGTGTTGTGTTCTTCCGGTTCATGGTAGAAGTTTTTTCCGTGTTCGAAGTAATAAATTGAGTAAAAGCCTTGAATTCTGATTTCATTTTTGATATATTGAATAGGATGCTTAAGGGAATTAGGCATATAAAACCTCCGGACAAAATGTTAAATTTATCGTTCAACTTGCTAAAGACAAATTTGTATATTTATTTTATACTATAGCTGTTCAAAAGTCAACGGCATGCGCGAGGGCAAAGAGCGCAAGCGGAAAGAGATGGAGGAAAAGGATTATGAAGATTTTAATGATTGGTGCACATCAGGACGATAACGAATTTCGCTGCGGCGGACTTGCGCACAAGTATGTACAGCAGGGGCACGATGTACGCTTTTTGAGTATGTGTAACGGCAGCGGCGGTCATCATCTTATGACGCCGGAGGAAACAACAGCGCGCCGCGCAAAGGAGTCTGCTGCGGTTGCTGAGCTTTTGGGCATTACATACGATGTCTGGTATGACCAGGACGACTGTGAGCTCGAAGCGAATCTGGAAACACGCAAGCGCTTAACACGCTATATTCGTGAATACAGTCCGGACATGATTATCACGCACCGTCCGAATGACTATCACGCAGACCATCGTGCGGCAGGTCAGCTGGTGCTCGATGCGTCCTATCTTTTGATCGTGCCGCATTTTTGCCCGGAAGTACCGGCAATGAAAAAGGCGCCGCTGATTATGTATAATGTAGACAGTTTTAAGTATCCGCCATTTGAAGCTGATGTCGTAATTGATATTGATGATGAGCTGGAAACTAAGCTGAAGATTGCGGATTTAAATGTGTCTCAGGTCTATGAATGGCTCGCATATACGAAGGATCAAAACCCGCCGGAGGACCCGGCAGAGCGCTACGAGTGGCTTAAAGGTATGGATACAAGCCGCTGGAACAGCGACGAAGAGGTTGATGCGTTGACACACGGCTATGCAGTGCGCTTTGCCAAGGTAGCATCTCGCTTCAGAAAAGAGCTGATTGCCAAATACGGCGAGGTGCGCGGTAACAAGATTCGTTATGCTGAGGCATTTATGTTCTGTGAATACGGTGCACCGCTCAACGAAGAAAATATGAAGAAGTTTTTTAACTTTTAATTGAGGTAAGACAATGCAGACTTTATCCTATGTTTTGAATATTATCGGTACATGTGCTATGGTTTTTGCCTTGGTAAGACCGGGGGAAAAGATTAAACAGATTTTGTTTTTTACCTTCTTGGGTAATTTTTTGGTTGCGACCGGCTACCTTGTCGGCGGCAGCGGTATCAATGGCGCAATTTCCTGCTATGTTGGTGCGGCAATTACAATTGTGAATTTCACGCTGCAAAGCAAGCATAAGCCGATACCAAAGTGGCTCGTTGCGATTTATGCACTTGCCTTTATTGGCTTGAATCTGGCAGGCGGCTTTACGTGGTTGTGCTTGCTGGCAATTGCAGCTTGTATGACATTTGTTTTAAGTGTTATACAAAATAACGGTGCAATCTTTCGTGTTTGGACGTTTGCAAATATGATTTTGTGGATTAGCTATGATTTGCTTTCGAAATCCTATGCAGGCTTGATTCCGCATGTGATTATGCTCGTGTTTACACTGGTAGGTATGTTTGTGCAGGACAGAAAAAAACAGTAATGCTTATGGCGTGCCTTCCGGGCACGCCAACTGTATATACGACGGGAAGGATGTGTTTAAGGTGAAATTCTCCATTGGTTATAAGCTTCCGGATGAAGTGGATAGTGTGTATTCGATTTGTGCGGATTTTAAGGAATCTGTATCGAATGTGTATTTTTCCTTTGGCAACAATCCGAGTGGGCGTTCGCCTCTGAGTCACACAGAGGATGAGGCGTATGTGAAGGACTTGCAGACGGAAGAGCTTCGCGCCATCAAAGATATGGGCATTTCCTTAACACTTTTGTATAACGCGAATTGCTACGGGGAAAATGCGTTGTCTAAGTCCCTTGTTGACGGCGTTTTAAAAGAAGTTTATGATTTGAAACATAAGCTTTCGATTGACCGCATTACCACGACCTCGCCTTTGTTGGCACAGTGGATTAAAAAAGAGTTTCAAAAGGATATACAGGTGTTTGCATCTGTGAATATGCGCATTGGTACAGTGGCGGCGATGGAACAGCTGTCAGAGGATTTTGACGGGTTTTATGTTCAAAAGGAAGTGAACAGAAACCTTAAGGAAATCGAACGACTGAAAAGCTATACCGATTCTGTAGGCAAAAAGCTGTGCATTCTTGCAAATAGCGGGTGTCTTGCGCATTGCGCATTTCAAACCTTCCATGATAATTTGGTTGCACACGAAGCCGGTATCATCCACCGGGATAACGTTCCTTCCGACTATGCGGCGCCTTGCTGGCGATTTTTAGATGGGTTGGAAGAGCGGAAAGCCTTGACGAAAATTCTTGGCTCAAACTGGATTCGGCCGGAAGAGGTGCACCTTTATGAGCCATATTTCGATGAAATGAAGCTGGCAACAAGATTGCATCAGAGAATGCGAATGGTGGTCAGCGCATATGTGCATGGGAAGTATTACGGCAACCTGATGGATTTAACGGAGCCGGCGTATTCCGCACTGTTTAGAGGGACGGTGCTGGATAATACAAAAATACCGGACGATTATGCAGCGCATATGACAAGATGTGATCATAATTGTGCAAAGTGCGGTTACTGCGAACGTATTTTAGATGATATAATAACCGAATTTTAAAA
>JAFQPV010000397.1 GCA_017411585.1 Clostridia bacterium
TGTGTGCTCACGGTTTAACAGCATTTCGTTTAATTCACCGCAAGCGGACAATACATCGCGCATCGGCTGTGTTTCCTCTAAGTCGCGCGCCAGAAGCGGGCTGTCCTGCGGGGTAAATACAGCATCACTCTTTTTCACTAAAAGCTTGCCGTCTTTGATTAACTCTGCCACAAATGCCGTAAAGGTTACAACCTCAGCCTTTACTTCAATGCCCCACTCCGTGTATTCACGGAGCATTACCTGTGCATCGGCAGGGTCGTAGCAAACAACCTTTTTGTAGCCGTTTAATACGCTTGCGCAGTTTTCCATTACCGCCTTGGTTTCCGCTGCTGCGCCGATTAAAAAGTCCATGGAATAGCCGCTGCTTGGCTCATCCTTTAAAATTGTAAAGTCCACGCCGGCTTTCTTTAAAAGCTCGGCAGCTTCTTTAGCACAGCCGAAGGCGCGCGTGTCCTCACCGATGAAAAACAGCGTATCTGCCGGTGCAAAATCCGGGATTTTGTTTTCGTTTTCCACGCCGTAAACATTGCCCTTCTCGGTTAAGTTTTCAAGCATTGTCATAACATAGTCCGGGAGCTTACCGTCAAGCGCAGCACCGAGGCGCGCTTCCTTGGTAAACAAAATCGGGTCCCAGCCCGTTACGCAGTCGGTCATACAGCCGCCGCACAGCGAGCATTCGTATACATTTGCAACAATGTCATCGGAATATTCAATGGCATCTCTTGCCACCATGGAAAGACCAAGTGCGCGCGCACGCGCCGTATTTCTCTCCAGACCTGTTGCGTTGCCGATCGGGCAAACATGGTGACACATCCAGCAGAATCTGCAGGAATCTATATGTTCTTTTGCTTTTTTAGTAAATTGCATGATTTTTCCTCCTTATTGGAATTTGGGTTTCCCCTCTTTACGAAACGGACCGTCAGGGATGCCGGTCCCTACATTTATGGCGGCGCGGCACATAGGCACGCGCCCTACGATGCTGTTTTAAACTCGCTTTTGTAGGGAACGACCTGTGTGTCGTTCCGCTTTATAACGAAGCAATGCGTCAAAACAGCCCTTTTGCTTTAAACAATGGAAAATCAGATGAAGTGCAAGGCGCAAGTGACGGCATAATACTTGTGTATATGCCGGCGCTCGCAACGAAGCAATTCGCTGATTTTACTTGTTTAACTTAAAGTCCGAGTTTAAACGGATTCATTATCCCGTTCGGGTCTAATTGCTTTTTGATGCCTTCAAACACCTGCATTGCCGGACCGTACTGTTCCTTCATGAGGCGACCTAATTTAATGCCGACACCGTGGTGGTCGTTTACAACGCCGCCGTTGGCAATGGCTGTTCTTACGCCGCAGTTCCAGATGGCATTGTGCAGACGCAGTGCCTCGTGCGGGTCTTGCGGTACATCCTTGCCGTCGACGATAAAGCGGTCGTAAATCATGCAGCCCCACTCGTACCAGTGCGAGAAGTGCGCGATAAACTTCGCCTGCGGGAAGTTGGTTTCAATTGCCTTTTTCATTTCCCAGTAAATCTTTTCAATCTTGTCATACGGTGCGATGGTATCCATTGTACCGAAGCACTGCGGAATGTCCATCATGTGGCCCGGATAGAAGAATGTAATCTTTTCCTTCCACCACTTTTCGCCGTACTCGCTGCCCAAATCCTCTGCGCCGTACTTTTTGAAGGTGTCAAGCAAAATCTTCATCTCGAGGTCTGCAATTTCCTTTACACCCTCGATAGCGATATTCATAAATGCACCCTTCTTTTCCACGCCGACAATCTTTTTGATGATGGAAACGGTTTCCGCTTCATCGTAAAGGCGCATAACCGACGGCTTAA
>JAFQPV010000398.1 GCA_017411585.1 Clostridia bacterium
ATCTGCAACGCTGGAATCAACCGCCGCCATCACCTTTACAAGATGACGGATTGCATAATCCCAGTAATTGATCGGTTCTGAAAATGCACCGTCGGCAGATATTTCCTGGAATCCGTACGGAAGACCCTCTGCGGCATGGCGAAGAATGTATTCCGCCGCCACCGGCATTTCATTGTATACGGCAAGCGCCGCCACAATATTCGAGCCATTGCACACGTAGTTCCAGTTGTTCGTGCCATGCACCCAGGATACGGAAGGTCCATACCCCTCATAGGCAAGCACCGCTTCACGAAGTCCCTTTTCCTTAAACCAGTTTAAAATATTTTCTCGTTCTTCTGTCCAATCGTTATAGAGCCAGTCATAGCATACGGCATACGCAAAATTCATATGCGCCGTACACAGCCACGCATCTGCCCCCCAATCCTTCCAGTTGCTTCCGGCATTTTCCATCTCCTGATACAATCTGTCCTTATAACGGACATCGCCACTGACACAGTAAGCCAGCGCAAGTGGAACAACTCTGTTTTTAAACTCGGTTGTCGGCGCATTCAAGTTGTTTTTCTCTGTATGTCTTTTGTATTCTACAAGTCCTTTTGTAAGCTGCGCCTGTGCATCCGCAAGAACAGTACGATACCATGCCGCCGCATTTTCATCCGTCGCAATTTTATTGCGAATCTCCTGCCAATCCGTCACATAAATGCGCGGATGCGCCTGACGGAGCACATTTCCCATACCGGTATTTTCTTCGGCAGATACCGTCATCTTATCCCAGTTGACCGTTACACCGTCAATACCAATCAGCTCCTCCGTAGCTACGTCCGACGTAGTTAAAAGCACATTGTCAATCGCAACCCAGCTACCGTCCAGCTCTACAGTACAGCCGATGCGCAGATTCGCATTTTCTGCGCCCTGCAAATCAATTTTAGCCTCGCTGTGCAGTCTGCCGTCTACATAGGCTTTGCTGACACCGTTCTTCAAATCAAAGCGGATTTTCACATGCACCCAATCCGTTTTGGGCGAAGATGGTGAAAGTACCGTATAGATTGGAGAATTTTCCGATTCGTGCATCAGATAAACCCTCGGGAATTTGGTTGCGCCGCCGCTGGATTTCACATCCATGTCTAAAGTCAGTATGTTGAGCTTTCCAATCGGAATCAGACGCTCCATACGAGGCGAGCGCGCTGCTTCACCCGGGGCATTCGGTGCACCGTGATACGCTCTTAAAACTTTATTGCCGTCCGTATCTGCTTCCACATACATACGTGCTACGTCTTTGCTGACGCCGGAGGTAAAACCCTTGCCCGTACCCATATCCGGCTTTCTGCCGACGGTATGCGTTTCAAAATCTTCGTCCATAATAACAATCAGGTTTCCGCTTTCCGGCTTTGCATCCGCTTCGTTATACGGTGTAGTCAGCTCCGCTTCCTGTGCGATTTTGTACGTTATATCCGTCGTGGTGACTTTAAAATCATCCACCATTGCCCAGCTTCCGTCCGCACCGCACGTACCGCAAAGCGCCATAGCAAATTTTTCATAATCCGATAAATTCACATCAACAGCGGCTCCGCTTTTTTTGCCGTTTACATACACCTGCGCCGTATTTTTCTTTAAATTGATTTCAATTTGAATGTCCGTCCACGCCTTAAAATCAGAAGGCGCTCCCGTTGCGGCAATCATCTTTGAAGTGCCGGCTTCCATAAAACACAGCGTTACCGCCGACGCACCGCCGCTCGATTTTACACGGTAGCTGACCGTCAGGTTTGTAAGCCCGTTCGAGGCAAAATTCTTTGTCAGGCGCGGACTGCGCGACTTACCCTCTTCCGGCGCGCCGTGCTGCACCTTCAATACCTTGTTGCCGTCCGTATCCAGTTCAGGATATATTCTTGCTATATCATTGAGCGGTCCTGCATCAAAAAAGGTTGTGCCAAACTTTGGTTTTACACCAACCTCCAGATTTTCAAAATCCAGGTCAAGAATCACCTGTACATCCGCCTCTGCCGCCTTGTTCGGCATCCCAGGACATACTGCAAAAATCATAACCACACACAAAAGCATACTTACAATACGCATCTTCATTTCGCCCACTCCTTCACAATCATAAAAGCATTGCCATTTTATATTTATTGTATCATTTACAGTCCCTGAATACAATGATGAAATGTATACTGTTTGATTGCAAAAAATCTGTATTCCGTAATCGGAATGCAGATTTTAAAGGTTGGATTAAATTCCGGGTTCAACGTTGACCGAAATGGAAGAAGACGTCTTAACACCCAACGAGGTGTATTCGGCGCGCAGAGTCGTTGTACCCACTTTATTTAAGGTAACCACCCCATTTGCATCGACCGAAGCAATCTCCGGATTTTCGGATGTAAAGATGACATCGGCAATGTTTACTTCCACCGTGTTACCGCTCTTGCTCTTGCCCTCAACCTCGAGCTGGAGTTTGCCGCCTGTCATCGCATTGATAGAACTTGTATAGAAGTAATGTCCCCATGCGCCCTGGTCGTCCGTTTCCATTCTTGCAAACAATGCGCGCAGCGTTTTAATCGCACAAAACAAGCGTTCCGTTGAAGCAAGAAGAAAGGCAGTTAACGAAAAGAAAGAACTTCGCGTTCTCGCCTTCGGCAACAGCTACTCGAGCGACTCTTTAACATATCTTGCGCAAATCGGCGCCGCAGACGGCATCAGCGTCTATGCGGTGAATATGAATTCGGGCAGTTGCTCGCTTGCGATGCACAACAAGCGCATGAACGGCGAAGCCACCTATACAGCAAAATGGGAATTTTTGCCCGACGGTACAACAAATACAATCGAAAAGGCGCCCTTTGACGCTGCATTTGAAACAGACAGAAAAGCCTGGGATTATGTCACTCTCCACCAAAAAGGGCAGGACTCCCCATTCTTTAATACATACTATACTGAGAAAACACCGTACCTCACGATGCTTGCAAATTACATCAGAGCAAAGTCTCCAGAAAGTGAGCTTTTATTCTTCAACAGCTGGGCTGCACACACAAAAGTTATTGCTGATAAGTACGAAGATGTGTACAAGCCGATTGTAGAAGGGCTGCCGAAAGAAGCCTATTATAGTGCAGTACATTCTGCAATCAAGTCAAACTACCAAAAAGCCGCCGAAATCATCGGCAATCCGAACAGAATTATCCCTGCAGGCGAAGCGGTATACCTTGCCGTTACACAGTACGGCTTTGCAGACATTATTATGGACGGCGAGGAGTACATCAAGGACGGCAGATCCATCTACCGCGATGCAAGCTCGCACTTAAATTACAACCACGGCAGAGTTTTGGCAGGGCTCACATGGTACGAGTATCTTACAGGCAATGATGTAAGAAACAACCCGTACAAACACGAAAGCATTTCCTCAGAGGATATGGCACTCTTAAAAGAAATTGCACACTATGTATGTTCACTGCCGGAGTATAATCCTGCAAATTGATTTTCAAATGCAATAACAGCACAAAAAAAGAACTGATGCAAGCATCAGTTCTTTTTTGCTTTATAGGTTTTAAATTAATAACCAACCTTTTCCCAGCACTCAAACGGAGCAGCAAGCTCTTCGCTGATGTAAACCTGGGTCTTCTTTGTCTGCAGCATTGTGCTCGGCAGATACGGTGTAATCGGACCGTGTGTGCACAGACGGCTTGTCATTCTCTGCCAGGAAGAGAATGTACCGCAGGTTGCAAGTGCATGCACTTCGATTCTTTCCTTTGCGCGCATTACATCGAGCGGGCCGATAGTTGCTGCGCACGGCGGAACGTTTGCGATATCACCGGACTGACCGAAGGTACCGTTCAAGGAATTCTGCATGATGGTCATCGGATGCAGCTTAACGATCTGCGCCGGCTGGTTGAGCCACTCTTCGATGTCACCACTGCCGATGAATTCCGGAATCGGATCAACGAAAGCCATATGACCTGCCCAACCCGGGGATGTAGATGCAATATCAGCACCTGTACCCTCTGTAATATCGTCGATAATCTTGGAATAATCCTTGATGTTTGCGTTTGTCGGGAAATGCACGTTTTCCATCGGCATACGGAGCTTTTCATCAATCTGACCATAGAGATACTTAATCATAGAATGTGCAAAACCTGCTTCGTATGTAATCGGCGCGATGTTACCTGCTTCATCTGCCCATTCATCCTCTGCTACGAGGTGCACCTTGCTGCAGTCAACACCGAAGTAGTTAATCAGCTGTGCCAGCGGAATGTAGGTATCCGGTTCCGGATTACCGAGAATCATTGTGAAGCTCTTGCCTGCTTCGGAAGCCGCTCTCAAACGCTCGAAAAGTGTAGCGATGAGCACCGGATGCGGGTTCATCATAACCTTTACGTTAAATTCCGGATGCCACCAGTCTTCTCTCTTTTCAAGGTCCTTACCGCTGAGGCTGCGAACGTATTCGCAAACCTTCTTGTCCTTAAACGGAACAAATTCGTGCGGCTGAAAATCAAATTTTGTTGCCGGATCAGTAATAAATTTGCTCATATTCCATTTACTCCTTTGATAAAAATATTTTGATATATAAATTATATCTTGCAGAAAAACGAATGTCAATCGCTTTACGTGCGAAAAATTTTCGAAAACACAAAACATATTGCATTCCGCAAAACAGTGTGCTATAATGGCATCAACTTTTGAATTTATCGCAAAATTTACGAAATTTTTCGGAGGTGCGTCATGACACTGTCCTACTTAGCCAAGCTCGCTCAAGTGTCCGTTTCTACTGTATCCAAGGCATTTTCGGACAGCAGCGAGGTCAGCGCGGAGACGAAGGCAAAGATTATTAAAATCGCCAAAGAAACCGGCTGTTACGAAAAATATTATAAGCCGATTTACGAAAAAAAGCTCATCGCAGTCATCTGCCCCGAGCTGCTCGGCGTGCACTATTCGCAAATGGTGAGCTGTATCGAGCGTGACATTGCGGCGCGCGGCGGCACAACCCTGATTGCCGTTAGCAACTTCTCCGCTAAGCTGCAGGCAGAGCTGATTGACTATTTCATCAAGTTCGCGCACGCGGACGGCATCATTTTAATCGAGCCGATCGGCACCTTAAAAACAAACTACAAAATTCCGATTGTGCAAATCGCACTAAACGGCGATACCGGCAACGTCCACTCGATTACGATGGAAATCGGCGATGCGTTAGATGAAGCCATTACCCTGCTCAAAACGCACAAGCACAGCAAAATCGGCTTTGTCGGCGAGCAACACACGGAAAATGAATTTGAATATTTCGAAAAACATATGAGCAAAAATGGCTTGCCGGTGCTTTCGAAATATATTCCCATCAATGACCACCGCTTCTATGATTGCGGCTACTACGGCGTGGACGAAATGCTTGCCCGCGGCAAGCTGCCGACAGCAATTTTTGCCGCCTACAGCCATGTAGCGGTCGGCGTGGTGCAGCGTCTGCACGAGGCGCCCCTGCGCAGTCCGGAGG
>JAFQPV010000399.1 GCA_017411585.1 Clostridia bacterium
GGCCGACAAATACGCCATCCACGTTACACGCCTGCGCAAAGTCCATAAAACCGGGCACTTCGATAGAATGTACCACCTGCGGCATTTGCTTTGAACCGAAGTCGCCGTCCTTTGCCTCCACATCGACGCCAATCTGATAAAATCCATCGTCATCCGTCACATAGCCCTTTGCCTTCGCCGCTTCGGTAAATTCCATCGTCGGATGATGGCAGCATACAAACGCCGGCACGCTTCTGCCCTGATTTTGACTAATGCGCACCGTATTTTTTCTGATCATTTCCAGCTGATCCGGATACAAACCGCTTGCACATTGCCCTTTGCAGCCGTGCGAGTCCAGCATATGCAACACACGGACAAGTTCGTCACCAACTGCCACGCCGACCGTATAGTTGCCGTTACCCGTCACATTGCCGCGGCAAAACAGACAATTTTTTGCCTTTTCAAGCATCGAGCATTGCCAATCTATACCCATATAAGATTCGTTGTCGTGATTACCGAACACCGGCGCCCACGGAATCCCAAGAGAACCCATAAAATCGCAAAACAGTTCAAAACTGGTACCTGCATCGTCGAACGAACCGTAGATCAAGTCACCCGTGATAAAAATCAGATCCGGTCTTGTCTGCGCAACCAAAGAACGAATATGCGTAAACACATTCTGCTCAATCATTTCCGGTTGCCATGCAAGAATCTGATCCAGCGGTATTCTGTCCGGCGTACGGCGCTGCAGCGCATCAATCACCTGCATATCCGTAAGCTGCAATAATCGGATAGTTGTGTTCTTTCTCTCCTCCGGCAAACGCACTACCACATCGCAACCGTCAAAACCGTCCGGGTTATGCAGAATTTCCGTCAATTCAATCGCATTGCTCATCTTAAAACATCTCTCCTCTTAAAATCGTTTTCTGCACATTAAACCATTCATCGACAATAATCAGATTTGCAACATTCCCCTTGCGGATTTCACCGAGGTCGGGCAGATTCAAAAGTCTTGCCGGATTTAAGGACGCATAGCGGAATACATCGCAAATCGAGCCACCGGTATGTACCATCATATTATGGCAAGCAATATCAAGCGTCAGCTTCGAGCCGGCAATATCACCGCCCCAGTCAAAATTGATATCAAATGCATCCTCTAAACCCGCAATCGGCGGACCGTCTGCCACAAAGGCATCGGCAATCAAAATAATCTTATCCTGCCCCTTAATCTTTTTGATAAGACGCAGCATATACGGATGCACGTGCACGCCCTTCGAATCACAAATGAGTTCTGCATAAATGCCGTCGTTATAGTTAACGGTTTCATCCACACATACGCCGCGCACCTCGGGATAGTTTTCCAGCGTGCCGGTTGCATTGGTGTGATGTGTGCCGAGCTTTAAGCCATATGGCATCAACACTTCAATCTGCTCAGGGGTTGCCTCGGAATGTGCCACAGAAAAGACGATACCCGGGATTTCTTTTTTTACATACTGCACAAACTCCAAAATTCCCTCGCGCTCCGGCGCAACGCACCAGACCTTCGCCAAATCCTTTGCCGCCTCGACCACTTCGGCATAGTCTTCTTCGCGGATCGCATCCTTCCAAACATTCTTTTCCTTATCACAGCCAAAATCCGGATTTAAGTACGGTCCTTCCATATAAACGCCGAGAATGTTTTTACACGTACCGTTTGCAATGCCTTTTTTAAACTTTGCAATCGCATCCAGATGCTCCTGCTTGTTCATACTGTAAAACAGCGCAGGCAACACAGAGGTCACACCGTGCTTTAAAAGCGTAGCACAGCATTTTGCCGGATCCTCGTGAAAATAAGTTTCTCCGTCGGCGTGTGTATGTATGTCAATCAGTCCCGGACCGACAAACTTCCCCTTCGCATCGATAATTTCGCACGCCTCCGGCACAGCTACGGCTTTCGCCGCACCAAAATCAACAATTCTGCCATTCTCCATCAAAAGCACGCCGTCCGGGATATAATGGTCCTTCATTACAAGTACTGCGTTAATAATTGCCGTCATAGACTTACACCTCATTTTTTTATCGCTATACTTTCATATTGATATTATATAATATTCCCCTTACATCTGTCAATTTCTCAATATGCAATTCTTCCTATGTTTTTATTGCTTTCCGAAAGCGGCTATGGTAAAATAAGACTAAAGAATTTAAAGGAGAAAATATATGAACATCACCGTAATCGACGGGCAGGGCGGTCAGCTCGGCGCGCAGCTCGTAAAGGAAATTACCACACAATTCAATACTGCAGATATAACCGCAATCGGAACGAATGCCATCGCCACCTCGGCA
>JAFQPV010000400.1 GCA_017411585.1 Clostridia bacterium
AACTATGAAGGTAAGCAGACGAGCACGAACTTTACAAGCGGTACAACCAACTGGAACAATGTATGTAACGGCTCTTCTGCTATCTTAGCGCTTTCGATGTATGAAGAGTTTCCGGAGCTTGCAGAATATATTCTTCAAAAGGCAATGACCTTTATCCCGAACGGCTTAAAGCCATATGCACCGGAAGGTGCATATGCTGAGGGTACGATGTACTGGGGACTTGGCACAAACTACACCGTGCGTATGGCGGCGGCTGTAGATTCCGCGTTTAAGAATCCGGCAGATATTCCGGAAAAGTATATTTTATACAACACACCGGGCCTGGAGCAGACACCGGACTTCCCGGTTTACTACTCGGCATACACCGGCTCGTTTAACTTCGGTGATGCATCGAGCGGCAAGGCAGGCTCGGACACGATGTACTGGTTTGCTTCTAAGTTTAACAAATCGCAGTATGCTTGGTATCAGAGAAACCGCGACTATGAAAACGGGGGACCGTCCAGCGTGCTTGGCCTTGTCTGGTATGACGGCAATGCTGAAGCCGTTCCGGGTGCGTTTAAGCTCGACCGTGCTTATTACCATGAAACAGCACATAACGGCGTATCGATGCGTTCCTCCTGGGAAGATGACAAGGGCTTGTTTGTTTCCATGATGGGTGCATACAACCGTACAAACCATCAGTACCTCGCAAACGGTACATTTATGCTTGAAGCAAACGGACTTCGTTGGATTACGATGCGCGGTGCCGGCAGCTACAGCTACGATGGCTATTTCGGCTCGAAGGGCAATGACGGTAAGCGCTGGACATATTATCAGACACGCGGCGAGGCGCAGAACACAATTATTGCAAATCCGACAGTGCTTGCCGACCAGGAAAGCGAAGCGGTCGGTCACTTAATCAATTCCGGGTCGGCTACAAACGAAGCTTTCGGTATTTTTGATATTACGCCAACCAACACGGCGTTTAAGAGTGCAAAGCGCGGTGCTTTCCTGTTTGATAACCGTTCTAAGGTGCTCATTCAGGATGAAATCACAACAAATACACCGTCCGAAATTTACTGGTTTGCACACACACCGGCAGATATTACGATTTCCGAGGATGGCAAGAGTGCATTGTTAGAAATGAAGGGCGAAAGGCTGCTTGTGCGCATCATCGAAGGACCTGCTAAGGCGAGAATTTCGGTTTACGATTCAAAACCGCTTATCACTTCGCCTGCACCGCAGGAGCAGAGCTTGTCATTTGGCAAGAAGCTTGCAATTCACTTAACAAATGTATCTGCATTGAATCTTGCGGTGGAATTCATTCCGCTTGATAAGGAAGAGGGCATACCTGCACCGTCACAGTTTAAAAAGCTTGACGATTGGAAGGTAACAGAAACCGAAATGCTTTTGGATGCGAAGCTCGGCGATGCAATTGCTCTGCTTTTAAACAGCCCGGTTGCACACGGCAGCGGCAGAAAAATGTATGTCGATGCAAACAATTATGATGTTGTACCGTTTACGGAAAATGGAAGAACCCTTGTGCCGGTAAGATTTATTGCTGAAAGCTTCGGCGCAGATGTCGGCTGGGATGATGCAACACAGACTGTTTCGGTAGATTATCTTGGCAGAGCGATTCGTATGCAGATTGGCTCGAATGTGATGACAATTAACGGCGAGGAAAAGCTTTTAGATGTGCCGGCAAACACCTATAACTCCAGAACGCTTATCCCGCTTCGTGCGCTTTCCGAGGCACTGGGTAAAGAGGTGCTTTGGGATGACAGAGGTCTCATTATTATTGATGATGAAGTCGCTGCTTACGAGAGTATGAAGGATGAAATCATCGACCGCCTGGATTACAGAATTACATTAGACGGCGCAGAGATGACGATGTTTGAAGCGGATACGACTGAGTATAATGTGTCCGTATCGGCGAATGCGGCGGCAGCACCGGCGGTCGGCTTTACATCGGTGAGTGGCAAGACTGCTGAAATCGTGCAGGCTACAGCACCGAACGGCAAGGCAACTGTTACCGTAGCCGGCAAGACCTACACCTTGCATTTTGTACCGAACACCTTTGAAGCACTGCCGTCCGACAAGGATGCACCGTCGTTTGCGACACTGAATATAAAATTAGCGGGTGCGGCAGAACCCCCGAAGGAAAAGACCTATATTGAAGCAAAATGTATCGCGCAGAGCGGCGGCGAAAGCTATGCATTAACAAATACAGTGGATAATGACTTGACCTCGCGCTGGTCCGCATCCGGTGAGCAGTGGATAGCTTATGATTTAGGTTATGAGCAGCAGGTTGGTGGCTTTGCATTGGCGACTATGAGTGCAAGTGCGCGTGCATATGTATTTGATTTGCAGTATTCCAATGACGGTGAAAACTGGACGACGTTCTATTCGGATAAGACAAAGATGCAAACGGATATGCCTGACCAGTTTACCTTTACGCCGATTACGGCAAGATACATCCGCGTATGCGGTCACGGCGCACAGAATACAAACTGGAACAGCTACACAGAAGTGCGTTTCTATACGGATGCTGCGCAGGCAGAGCTCGATGCGGCAAACTTCGATTACTACTTCGCTGCCGGTGACTTCTCCGGTGCAGTAGGTGAGAGCGGACAGCTGCTGTTAGACTGCAGAACCATTGATGGCACAGCGATTGATATGTCTAAGGCAACGGTGCGCTACAATTCCATCCACCCGGAAATCGCAACAGTGGATGCAAACGGCAAGGTGACCTTGACGGGTAAGGGCGTTGCGCGTATCGGTATCGAAGTAACGTACGGCGATTACACCAAGCTGGAGTCCAAATATGTTGAATGTAAGTAGTATTTTAAAGAACCAAGGAAATATCCTTGGTTCTTTTTCTATTGCGCTTTTGCAGGATTTGGTGTATGTTAATTGTATCAAACAGAAAGTAGGCGAGACGATGCCGTTTCAGATTATTCGTAATGATATAACTAAATTAGAAGTGGATGCGATTGTAAATGCCGCGAACAGCAGGCTTAAGGCAGGCGGCGGTGTGTGCGGTGCAATTTTTGCGGCGGCGGGTGCAGAAAGGCTGCAGGCAGCGTGCGACAAAATCGGGTTTTGCGCAACCGGTGATGCAGTCATTACACCTGGTTTTGACCTAATGGCGCGCTACGTGATTCACACAGTTGGTCCAATCTACGGAAAAAATCCTGCGCGCGAGGAAGATGAGCTGTTTGCCTGCTATGCAAGGTCGCTTGCATTGGCAAAGCGTAAACGCCTGAAATCCATTGCGTTTCCGGTGATTGCATCCGGCATTTTCGGCTATCCAAAGACGGAAGCGCTTCGTATTGCATCGAAAGCAATTCGGGCATTTTTAGAAGAAAATGAAATGGACGTCTATCTCGTTGTATACGACCGCGCGGCATTTCAAATCAGCGAAAAGCTCTTTGAAAAAGTGGAAAGCTATATTGAAGAGCGTATGGTGAAGATGCAAAGGCGCAAGCAACGCGAGTTCAATGTGTCCATATCGCTTTCTGAAGACGAGGCATTTCCAACGTGTACGGCACCGTGTGCGCCGAAACCGGTATTTTCGAGGTGTACAGACGCGATGCCTGCGCCGAAACTAAAACAGAAGCGCACGTTAGAGGATTTGCTAAAAAGAAAAGCGGAAACCTTTTCGCAAATGCTGCTTCGTATGATTGACGAAAAGAATATG
>JAFQPV010000038.1 GCA_017411585.1 Clostridia bacterium
TGGATTAAAATCGGTACGTTTGCATTTTTAAATGCTGCCAGCCCGCCGTTTTCATCACCAAAATTTGGCAGACACAGGATGATGCCGTCGTATTTACCTTCGTTCTCTTTCAAGAAGGCAGCATATTTTTTGCCCTCCTCGAGGGTTTCAACCGCGCCGTAGCGCGTTTGTTCTGTCGGCATACAGATGCAGTCAAAGCCGCAGTCTGTTACTGCTTTTTGCATTTCCGCAATGGCATCCGCGATGACCTCCCCCGGGAAAAAGCCGCGGTTGCCGAAGTATAAAGCGAATGTTATTTTTTTGTTCATAATAAACACCTCCTGAGTCTATCATAGTATTTCCGGGAAGAAAAATATAGTGAAATACAGAATAAAAAATAGCATATTCTTCCTTGACAATTGTGCAAAAATGCGTTACGATAATATCGGGGTGATGCTTATGCCAACTGTGTTTGACAAAGAAAAGCTCAGGCAAGTGCTTAAGGATTTTCATACGCTGACCGGAATGACGTGCAGCGTGTTTGATGCGAACTTCAATCAAATCATATTTTATCCGAACCCGATGGCAACGCTGTGCGCGAAAATCAAATCAACACCGAAGGGGAGGATGCGCTGTCAAAGCTCCGATATGCAGGCGTGCATTAAAGCGGCGGAAAAGCGTGCGCCGCACACCTTTACCTGCCACGCCGGGCTGATGGATACGGCAACGCCGATTATATATGCGGGCGAAATCATCGGCTATATGATGTTCGGGCAGGCAGTGGATGCAGAGGGTAAGTTTGCAGACAAGGCGAAGGTCATAGAGGCGTGCAAGAATTATGGTTTAGAGGAGGGCGTTGTAGACAAGCTCTACGATGCGCTTTTGGTTGTAAACCGGGAAAAGATTGAGGCGGCAGCAAATATTTTGCACATTTGTGCATCTTATTTGCATTTGCGCCAGATTGTCAAAGTGGAAAAAAATGAGCTTGCCTCAAGCATTGAGGCTTATTTGGATGAGAATTTAGAAAGACCGATCCGTCTTGAGGATTTGTGTAAGCAGTTTTCTGTTACGAAGAATCAGCTTTATACGTTGTTTCATACCTATTTTAAAACAACAGTTACTGCGTATATCCTGCTTAAACGGCTGGAACGCGCAAAATCCCTTTTGGCAATGACCAATTTGCCGATTTCACAGATCAGCGAGCAAGTTGGCTTTGCAGATTATAACTATTTTATACGCTTATTTAAGAAAAAAACCGGCTACACACCATTGCAGTTTCGTAAAAAATTTCCGCATGAGGTGATTGGATAAAAAACGCGCCGCCCGGTGATCGGGGTAAATCACCGGGCGGCAGAGGGGGATAAATTTCAAACGAATGTGCAGGGGAACACAATCGTCAGAGAGGCAGGGTTATGATATACTCTATGTAACCTTCCGTTCGTTTTTCTTTCAGTATGGCATGAATGCCGGAATCGGTCATCATGCGCACAGCCTGGCGCAGCGTGTTTGCTGCAAGCTTTAAGCTGTGATTCATCAAATGCAGAGGGCGGTTTTCGCCCTTTTGTTTTTCTTTTAAAAGCTTTTCAATCCATTGCTCCGTTTGGCTGACATTTAAGCCGCGCGCCGCGATGCGCTCCACGGTTTCGGCTTGCAGCTTGCAGTCATCGCCGAGACGCAGGAGTGCGCGTGCGTGCCGCTCGGTCAGGTTATATTCGCGGATTTTCTTTTTGACGATTGACGGTAATCTTAACAGCCTGAGCTTGTTGGCAACCGCACTTTGCGTTTTGCCGATTTTTTGCGCAATTTGCTCTTGGGTTAAACCATGCAGGCGCATTAAGTTTTCGTAGCCCTCGGCTTCTTCTAAGAATGTAAGGTCACAGCGCTGCAGATTTTCCAAAAGCGCGATGAGCGCGCTGTCTTCTTCGTCTAAATTGACTATAACTGCGGGAACAGAGGTCAGACCAGCCATTTTGGCTGCGCGCAGGCGGCGTTCGCCTGCTACGAGCTCGTAGGTGCCGCCGAGCCGCCTTACCGTAATCGGCTGCAAAATGCCGAAGCTTTTCACAGAGGCACAAAGCTCTTCCAAGGCACGCTGATCAAAGTGGGTTCTGGGTTGGTATGGGTTGGGATGAATGATGTCAATTGGCAAGAGAGAGATGGCCTTGGCGGTGCAGGTGCTTCGATTTACGGTAAGCGGCAAACTCATTTTGGTTCCTCCTTTGTTGTATAGATGGCATACAAAAAACGGTTTTCTGACAAATTTCCGACACGGCGGTATATCTGTCCCGCAGTTGATAGCGGATTGTGAACAGGTGACCCTGTCGACAATTAAAGAATACCATATTTTGGAAAAAAGTAAAGAAAAACCGTTTCCGTTTTTTCGACATATTCGATTGTATTTTGGTAAATTACAAAGGTTTTGCTGACGGTTTGTTGCCGCTGCGCGGATATTTTGTCGGCGTTGCTAAAACCTTGTCGATGAAAACTACATTGTGTGCAAGGTCAGTACCATCCACCGCTACAGGTACGATACCGGCTTCTTTGCCACCGAGAATTTCAATGGCATTTTGAGCGCCGCTTAATTCTTCTTCTGCATTTGGACCCTTGTAGGCTGCCATTTTTCCGCCGATTTTCACAAATGGCAGACAGTATTCCGACAAAGTGTTCAAATTTGCTACCGCGCGGGACACGGCAAATGCGAAATGCTCTCTGTATTTGTCATCGCGTGCCAAATCCTCGGCGCGCGCATGCACCAGCGTCAGTTTATCGCAAAGCTTCAGCTTTTGTGCCACATCTTCGAGAAAATGAATGCGTTTTGCCAAAGAATCCAAAAGCGTGATGTCCAAATCCGGTCTGAGAATTTTTAAAACCATACCCGGAAAGCCTGCGCCAGTGCCGACGTCGATGAGCTTTGCGCCCTTCGGCAGCTTTTCAATTGAAAGCAGTACGGCGCTGTCTAAAAAGTGCTTTCTTGCGACCTCTTCCGGCTCGGTAATGGCGGTTAGATTCATCACCTTGTTGGTTTCCACCAGCATCTCATAATATGTAATTAAATTGCACAGTGTATCCTCTGTATAGGGGATACCTAAAGCGTCCAGACCGGACGAAAGAATTGTTTTCATAATTTATATTCCTTATTTCTGTGCTGCACGAATGGTATTTTTCATTAAGATGGCGCGCGTCATTACGCCTACACCGCCCGGTACCGGTGTGATGTAGGAGGCTTTCTTTTCTGCGCTTGCAAACTCAACGTCGCCGACGAGCTTGCCTTCTGCATTGCGGTTCATACCGACATCAATAACAACTGCGCCTTCCTTAATCATATCGCCCTTGATGAATTCGCCGCGACCGATGGCGACAACCAGAATGTCTGCGCGGCGCGTGATTTCAGCTAAATCCTTTGTTTTGGAGTGGCAAATCGTTACCGTACCGTGGCGCTGCAGCAAAAGCATAGACTGCGGCTTGCCGACGATGTTACTTCTGCCGACAACCACACATTCCTTGCCTGCAATATCAATGTTGTACTCGTCTAATAATTCCATAACGCCTGCCGGTGTGCACGGCAGAAAATCGTAGTCGCCAATCATGATTTTGCCCACGTTTGCCGGATGGAATGCATCCACATCCTTGTCCGGGGAAATGGTATCGATGACTGCCTTTTCATCCAAATGCTTCGGCAGCGGCAGCTGCACTAAAAGACCGGATACGGTATCGTCTGCGTTGAGCTTTTGCACAAGCGCAATCAGCTCCTCCTGCGTGGTGCTTTCCGGAAGTGCAAATTCACGAGATTCGATGCCAACCTCGCCGCAATCGCGGATTTTACCCGCAACATAAACCTTGCTTGCCGGGTCTTCACCCACAATAATTACTGCAAGGCACGGGTTAACGCCGTTTGCCTTGAGCTTCGCGGCTTCTACCGCCAGATTTTCCTTTATTTTTTTGGAAAGTGCCTTTCCGTCCATGAGAATTGCCATTTTGTTTTCCTCCTGTAGTTGTTTGTCTGCCCGGCTCCGGGCGTACGAGACAATTTTTTGTAAAACCGATCAAATCCTCTCTGCCGCACATGCGTAGTGCCTTGCGGACAAGATTATGATTTGCCGGATTTTTATACTGTAATAAAGCGCGCTGCATCGCCTTTTCCTCCGGTGTCTTTGCCACGTAAATGCTTTTTCCGGTGTACGGGTCAATACCGGTATAAAACATTGCGGTGGAAATCGTGCCCGGTGTCGGATAAAAATCCTGCACCTGCTGCGGATTTAAGCCGTTGTCGCGCAAAAACAGCGACAGTGTGACCGCATCTTTTAAGGTCGAGCCCGGGTGCGAGCTCATTAAATACGGCACAAGATACTGCTTTTTGCCTAGCTTTTCATTGATTTTATAGTATTTATCCGAAAAACGCTTGTATACACCGCCGCCCGGCTTGCCCATATGCATCAGCACATTTTCACTGACATGCTCCGGTGCAACCTTTAACTGCCCGCTGACATGGTGCTCGCAAAGCTCGGTAAAAAAGGTATCGTCCTTGTCTGCCATAATATAGTCATAGCGCAGACCGGAGCGGACAAATACTTTTTTGACTCTGTCAAGGCTTCGGAGCTTGCGCAGAAGTGCCAGATAATCGCTGTGGTCCGCTTCTAAGTTTTTGCACGGTGTAGGGAACAGGCATTGTCTGTTCTTACAAGCGCCGGACTTGAGCTGTTTTTGACAAGCCGGCTTTCTGAAATCTGCGGTCGGCCCGCCGACATCGTGAATATAGCCCTTAAAATCCGGCTCCCATATAATTTTCTGCGCTTCTGCCAATATGGATTCGTGACTGCGGGATTGTACGATACGTCCCTGATGGAACGTGAGTGCACAGAAATTGCACGCGCCGTAGCAACCGCGGCAGCTGGTAATCGAAAATTTGACCTCCGCAATAGCGGGGATGCCGCCCTTTTCTTCATAGCTTGGGTGATAGGTGCGCATATAGGGCAGCGCATAGACCGCATCCAGCTCTTTTGTGTTGAGCGGCAGCATCGGCGGATTTTGCACCAAAAGCTTATCGTGGTGCGGCTGAATTAAGCGTTTGCCGCGAATTGGGTCTTGCTCTTCATATTGAATGCGGCACGCCTTTGCATATGCCGGTTTGTCCGTCGAAACCGTTTCAAAGCTGTCGAGTACAATGCCGTCTGCGTTATAGTCTTTATCTGCAATAAAACAGGTACCGTCAATATGCCGGATTTTTTTCACGGGTATGCCCTTTTCGAGTGCATCGGCAATTTGGACAATCTGTTTTTCACCCATACCATAGATTAAAAGGTCGGCACGGCTGTCTAACAGCACGCTGCGGCGCACTTTGTTGTCCCAGTAATCGTAATGAGCAAAGCGCCTGAGGCTGGCCTCAATACCGCCGATGATAATCGGAATATCGCCAAATGCCTCGCGGATGCGGTTGCAGTATACAATCACGGCACGGTCCGGGCGATGTCCCGCTTCGCCGCCGGGGGAGTATAAATCTTCGCTGCGCGGCTTTTTTGCTGCTGTATAGTGATTGACCATTGAATCAATGTTACCGCTTGTGACCAGTACGCCGAGGCGCGGTTTGCCCAATCGTTTAAAATCGTCTGTACTGCGCCAATCCGGCTGTGCAACAATGCCCACACTGTAGCCGTTTGCTTCCAGCACGCGTGAAATGATGGCGTGCCCAAAGCTCGGATGGTCGACATAAGCATCACCCGTAATGTATAAAAAGTCAGGCGTGTTCCAACCGCGCTGCACTAATTCTTCTTTCGTTGTCGGTAAAAAATCTCTCATATTCTTCCTTAAATGCTGCTTGCATCGTAATAGTATTCTTTGCCGTCTGCGGTTGTGATGCGCCAGGAGGGCATTGCAGAAACGGATTTATGATAGGTCATTTTGTCCCCGGTGGTATAACCCAAGGTGATATTGGTGATTTTTGAAGATGAGCCGGAACGGTTTGGATCATTCATAAAATCAATGAGCACAGAGGTGATTTCCTTTACGCGACCGCGCGCACCGCTGGCACCGCTTTGATCTTCTGCCATATAAAACCAACAGCCTTCTAATCCTGCCACGCCTTTGGAGGTAACGCGGACGGAGAATTGCGAATCCATCAGAGGATAGCTGTCCATTTTTTGTGTAAGCAGGATATGCGCTTCATGGTCAGAATAGCGCAGTATTTGCGCTTCTGCCTTTGCCATATTGTAGCCGGCATCGGTTAAAAAGCCTTTGGCAAACTGGATTGCACTCTGCTCGTCTTGGTATGCGTTCGCGTGTGTCGGCGTTGTGTTTGTGTAACGAACGCTGTCGCCGCCGACTTCTACCATAGCTGTGCCGTGCAAATAACAGTTGTCCTCACGGTCATATGTTGCATCGCCGCCAAGCAGTGCAGCGGCAGTTTCGTCTGCTGAGGTCATTGTGTTAACGACCTCCATTGCACTCAGTATCGGCATTTTGCGCGGAATGATTTGCGGGTCGACTGAGATGCTGTTTCTTTGCAGAATGGCAACAGTGTCTGCCACCATTTTTTCTGAAATGGTGGATTGTGCAATGTTTTCTTTTGCAATTGTAAATAGCAAAAACAGATTGATGCCGATAAACAATACAATCAGCCACGTTTTTGTTCTTGACCAGTTCATAGGCAATTCTCCCTATAGTATTTCAAAAAAAGAAGAGGTTAGATAACCTCTTCTATTATACTACGAAATGAAGCTAAATACAAGACAAACTATGCCGACCAAGGCACAATAAATTGAAAAAATGTAAAAACGGTTATTCTTTAAAAGATTAATCATAAACTTGATGGCGAGTATGCCGGAAATCATTGCGGCAATAAACGCAATCGCGGTCGGCAGAAGTTCAACGGAGAAGGCACCGTCTTTAATCAGGGACGCACCTTCAAGCACGGCTGCACCTAAAATTGCCGGCAGCGACATCAAGAAGGCAAACTTAATTGCAAACTCCTTTTGATAGCCGCAAGCGCGCGCTGCTGTGATGGTTGAACCGCTGCGCGAAAGTCCCGGCAGAAGTGCACACGCCTGCGCAAGACCAACGAGCCAAGCGGAGACCGGTGATGCATTTTCCTTCGTGTATGTACCGTCACCGAAACGGTCCACAATATACATCAGTGCCGCGGTAAGCAGCTGCGTACAGCCGACTACCGGCAAAACGGACAGCTTTTCTTCAAGGTCGAACACCTTAAACACCAAACCGACAACCACAGCCGGAATCGTTGCATAGATTATCATAATCAGCATACGTCTTTCCGGTGTTTCGATTTTAAATCGACCGCGGAAAATGTCTGCAATCCATAAAAATGCTTCGCGGATTAACATCCATACGTCCGTTTTGTACATAATGCAAACGGAAATGAAGGTTGCAACGTGCAGCAGCACGGAAAAGGCATTGCCCTCATCGATTTGGATGTTTAAAAGACTGCTGAAAATAACAAGATGTCCGGAGCTGGACACCGGTAAAAATTCCGTTAAGCCTTGTACCAAACCTAAAATCAGTGCCTGAAACCAGTTCATAATCTTATCTCCCTCGTCTTAAAATCTGATTAAATAGATATGCTGTCTAAACGCTCTTTATGCGCCTTTAATGCTTCACCGGCACTTTTTTGGTAAGCGAGAATGCGCTCGCGCTCTTCTTCGGCAAGCGTTTGCAGGCGCGAAAGCTCTTCCTCAGCTGCGGTTTGCAGCTCGGCAATTTTTGCGTTGGTTTCGGCAAGCATACGCTCGCCTTCCTTTTTTGCATTCAAAAGTGCATCGGAAATAAAAGCGCGCTCCTTTTCCAGCTTCTTTATTTCTTCGCGCGCCTCTTCAAGCTCTGCCGTAAGCGATGCAATCTTTTCTTTGTTCTTTGCATTCATTGCTTCCCAGGCAGTTGCCTGCGCGTTCACTTCCTTTTTTTTATAACCGCCCAACAGCGATGTTTTGAACAATTTGTCTGCCATTTCATACGCCCCCCTAGACCATATTTGGTTAAATTCTACATCCGGCAGAGGTTTTCCTTCTTTATATAGGATAAATTTTATGTTTTTATATATATTTCTATTGACACTGCTGGGGGTTTGTGGTATGATTCCATAGTACGACTACAAATGTATTTGTATCACGTACACAAAAAAGAGCCAAAACCGGAGGTGAGCTTTTGGAGCGAAAAATCGAATATTTGTTGATTGATACCGAGGTTTTGCCGGAAATTTTTGCGAAGGTAGTTGAGGCAAAACGCCTGCTGCGTACCGGTGTTTGCCAAACGGCGTCCGAGGCGGCAGAGCGGCTGAAAATCAGCCGATCGGCATTCTATAAATATAAAGACCGCGTATTTCCGTTGGAGGAAATGGGAAAGGATAAAATTATCACGGTTTTGTTTGAGGTGGTTGACCAGATGGGCGTGTTGTCCGGCATTTTGCAGGTGCTTGCGGCGGCGCATACGAATGTTTTAACCATCAATCAGAATATTCCGGTCAATCATTCTGCCAGCATCACGATTTCGCTGCGTATTGAGGAAATGACAATGCGTATGGATCAGCTTTTAAAAAAGCTCAGGCAGGTTGACGGTGTGCAGAGACTGGAATTGCTTTCAGGAGAATAAACACAGAAAGGCGAAGTGACTATGATAAATGTTGCGATACTCGGTTACGGTACAGTCGGTTCCGGCGTGTATGAAATATTGGATACGAACGCGCAAAACATTGCCCGCAAGGTTGGCAAGGCAGTTTCGGTTCGACACGTTTTGGATTTGCGCGACTTTGACACGCATCCGAGAAAAGAAATTTTTACAAAAAACTACGATGATATTTTAAATGATGCTTCCGTAAGCATTGTGGTGGAGACCATCGGCGGTGTAGAGCCGGCGTACACCTTCACAAAGAAGGCACTGCTTGCAGGCAAAAGCGTTGTTACCAGCAATAAAGAGCTTGTTGCCAAGTGCGGAACAGAGCTTTTGGCAATTGCAAAGGAAAAGAACGTAAACTATTTGTTTGAGGCGAGAGTCGGCGGTGGTATTCCGATTATCCGTCCGCTGCATAAATGTCTTGCCGCAAACAATGTGACTGAGATTTTCGGTATTTTAAACGGTACAACAAATTACATCTTAACACAGATGATTCATAACAATAAGTCGTTTGAGGAAGCGCTTTCCGAGGCGCAGGAGAAGGGCTATGCCGAGCGCAATCCGGCAGCGGATGTGGAAGGACACGATGCTTGCCGCAAAATCAGCATTTTGGCATCGCTTGCCTTTGGTGAGGCGCAGGACAGCGAAAAGGTGTACACCGAGGGTATTACAAAGATTACTTTAGACGATGTGAAGCTTGCCGGCCGCTTGGGCTATGTCATCAAGCTGATTGGTTACACCAGACATCAAAACGGCAAAACACTTTGCCGTGTTTCGCCGATGCTCATTAAAAAGGGCACGCCGCTTGCTATGGTGGAGGATGTATTTAATGCCATTATGGTGCGCGGTGACAGCGTGGGTGATGTGATGTTCTACGGCAGAGGTGCAGGTAAGCTGCCGACGGCAAGTGCCGTATTGGGCGATGTGCTCGATATTGTCAGCGCAAGCGAAAACAAAAACTTCATCTGGAGTGAGGGTGTAATAGAAAACTGCGAAAGCCATCTTGAGGCAGACGGCGCGATGTTTATTCGTGCAGACGGCGTAAGCATTGATGAAGTGCGTGCACTGTTTGGCGAGGGTTGCATCTTTGCTGACAGCGATGAACAGGTGGCGTTCATTGCACCGGCGCAGAAGGAAGCGCATATGATAGAGAAGATAAACAAGCTTGGCGATAACGTCAAGAGCTATATTCGCGTAATGCAGGGGTAACAGAACCGAAAGGGAGGAATATACAGTGAGTTTGGTAGTGCAAAAGTTCGGCGGCAGCTCGGTTGCCAATGCCGAAAGAGTATTTAATGTAGCGCGTATCATCACGGATACATACAAGGCGGGCAATCAGGTTGTCGTTGTTGTATCTGCGCAGGGCGATACGACAGATGATTTGATTGAAAAGGCAAAGGAAATCACAGACAGACCGTCCAAGCGCGAAATGGATATGCTGCTTGCAACGGGCGAACAGATTTCGATTTCGCTTTTAGCTATGGCAATTGAAAAGCTCGGTTGCCCGGCAATTTCGCTGACAGGCTGGCAGGCGGGCTTTAACACCAGCAGCCAGTACGGTATGGCGAGAATTCATAAGATTAACACAGAGCGCTTGAAGATTGAATTGGACAAAAACAAGATTGTTGTGGTTGCAGGCTTTCAGGGTCTCAACAAGCATGACGATATCACAACACTCGGCCGCGGCGGCTCGGATACTTCTGCAGTTGCACTTGCGGCAGCGCTCAGCGCAGATGTTTGCGAGATTTACACAGACGTTGACGGTGTTTATACCACCGACCCGCGCATCTGTCCGGATGCCGTAAAGCTCAACGACATTTCCTACGATGAAATGCTCGAGCTTGCAAGTCTCGGTGCAAACGTATTAAACAACCGTTCGGTTGAAATGGCGAAAAAATACAATGTGAAATTGAAGGTGCTCTCCAGCTTGCACAGAGTAGAGGGTACAACCGTTAAGGAGGTAAAAGACGTGGAAAAGATGATGGTAAGAGGCGTAGCACGCGATAACAATACAGCAAGCATTGCAGTGATGGAGGTAGACGATCAGCCGGGTAAGGTGTATACAATCTTCTCCAAGCTTGCAGCAAAGGATATTAACGTAGACTTGATTATTCAGTCTGAGGGTAGAGAGGGTACAAGAGATATCAGCTTTACCGTTGCATCCGACAGACTCCAGGAAGCACTCGACGTATTGAATGCTGCAAACGATGTTATCGGCGCAAAGAAGATTATCTTTGACGATACCGTTTCCAAGGTGTCCATTGTTGGTGCAGGTATGGTATCCAACGCCGGTGTTGCATCCAAGATGTTTGAGGCGCTTTTCCAGAACAACATCAACGTACGTATGATTGCAACCTCTGAAATCAAGGTTTCCGTGCTTATCGACAGAGCGGATGCAGAGCGTGCCGTTGTAGCCATTCACGACAAGTTTGATTTGGGTAGAATCTGATGAATAAGAGACAAAACGAGCCGACGGAACTGCGCGAGGACATCTTAGAGGGTAGAAATCCGGTGTTCGAGGCGTTGCGCGCCGGTCGGCAGATTGATAAAATTTTAATTGCAAAAAGCGATAACAAGGGTGCGATTACACGCATCCTTGCGCTTGCCAAGGAGCAGAGAATCCTTGTAAGCGAGGTGGAGCGCTCAAAGCTCGATGCGATTAGCCAGACGGGCGCACATCAGGGCATCATCGCCTATGTTGCGGCGGCAACCTATGTTTCCATCGAAGATATTTTGCAAAACGCGGCAGACAAAGGCGAAGCACCGTTTGTTATTTTGTGTGACTCTTTAAACGATGCGGGCAACCTCGGCTCGATTATCCGTACAGCGGAGTGCTGTGGTGCGCACGGCGTAATTATCCCGAAGCACAGAAGCGTGGCGTTAAATGCCATTGCTGCAAAGGCATCTGCCGGTGCAACGGAGTATATGCCGGTATGCAAGGTGACAAACCTCACGCAGTGCATCAAAAAGCTCAAGGACGCTGGCCTTTGGGTGTGCGGAACGGATGCAGAAGGCGCTTCCGAGTTGTATAAAACGGATATGACCGGTCCTTTGGCGGTGGTTATCGGCTCCGAAGGGGAGGGCATCAGCCGCCTCGTGAAGGAAAACTGCGACTTTATGGTCAGCATCCCGATGAAGGGGCACGTCAACAGCTTAAACGCTTCGGCTGCCGCTGCAGTACTAATGTATGAAATTCACAGACAAAGATATTTTAAATGAGAAAACGGCAGAGGAGTTCCCTCTGCCGTACTTATATACAAATGATGAATGGGAGATGGAAAATTATGAAAAAAGGAGTAGTAGCAGTATTGTTGTGTGTCATAATGCTTTTAGGTGTTTTTACAGGCATTATAGGCCATGCTGAGGGGAATAATGTGTCGGTTGTTGTGAATGGACAAGCTTTATATTTTGATGTTCCGCCGCAGATTATTAGCGGCAGAACAATGGTACCGCTTCGTGCAATTTTTGAAGCATTAGGAGCTACTGTGAGTTGGGATGTTGCCACAAAAACGGTAACAGCGGTGAAAGAGAATACACAAATTAGGATGATGATTGGTTCGTATACGATGGTCGTAAATGAACAAACGGTAATTTTAGACACACCCTCATGTTTGATGAATGGCAGAACGCTTGTTCCGGTCAGAGCCATATCGGAAGCGTTTAATATGAATGTTTCTTGGGATGAGTATAATCAGACGGTGTCGATTGATTCTGTAAATTTGGGTGTTTCTACACCAAGTACGGGAATTGAGACGGCTTCGACAGCATACAATCAGTTGAAAAACATCCTTGTTTCAAGAGGGACATATAGTGACGGGAAGTATTCCGTGTATCGTCACTCCGAGGATTCTATGGGCGGGATTATGATTTCTTATGAATCGGCAGAAGACAAAATTATACTTTTCCAAATCAATGAAAGTGATGCCGGAACACAGTTTAGGTGTTTAATTACGCTTACTCCTTACGTAGCGCCGGAGCTTTTTTATCAAATTATAAACACTTCCGGAAGTGAATACTATATAATGGGTACTTTTACGAATGCATATGCTCCATATACAACGACATACAGTTCTGTGCCGAGTTATTTGAAAGATGCGACCGATGCGGTTGTAGATGGTACATTTGGGTTGATAGATGCTGTACTGCAATTGAAAACCAGTATGAGTCTTTCTGATTTCGGTATATATTATAATAAATAGGAAAAACTGAGGCATACAAGAAGGTCGTAGTGAAATTCACTACGACCTTTCGTCATTGTAAAA
>JAFQPV010000039.1 GCA_017411585.1 Clostridia bacterium
GTCGCCGATGATATCGGCTGTTTTGGTGATTTTTGCAACCATCTTGTCTAAAAGCTCGGCTGCAAATTTCTTGTCCTGCTCGTTAATATACATTTTTCTCTCTCCGTTCTGCCTTTGGCTTATATTTATTTTTACAAGCACATTATACAATAGAAACGAGGGAAAGTAAAGGGGAAATATTCTTGTTTTATATGCAAAAAATCGCAGTTGTATACTATAAGCACAGCAGGATTATACATCTCGAGAACAAAATAATCTATTGCATGCAGAATTTTTTTGTTGTATACTGAGATAGAAACGGAAAAGGGGGGGCGAATTTATGGCAAAAGCCGAATTGAAAGATTACCACGGCGCACCTGCGATCTTTATCGACGGGAAGGTCTATCCGCCAATGCTGGCGACGATTCGTATGACCAACGTTAATGATATGAAGGTGGATGCGCAGTATTATAAAAAGCTCGGAGAGAGCGGCATTAAGATTTATTTTCTCATTTGCGATACGGAGTGGCTCAAGCCGGGCGCGTATGCGCAGTTTTGCCACGAAGCGGAAATCCTTTTGCGCGAGGTGCCGGACGCGTATATTATGCTTCGCATAGGCCTGCACGCGCCGCCGTCGTGGTGTGAAGAAAATCCGGGCGAAACGCTGACCTACAGCGACGGCTTGAAAAGATCGGTGCATTTGTATACGGAGTCCTATCTTGCAGACTATCCGGCAATTTATTCCATGAGCTCGCAAAAGTGGCGCGATGACGCCGGCGCAGCCTTGTTGGAAACGCTGGAGCGCGTGAAAAATTCGCCGTATGGCGACAGAGTCATCGGTTGCTTTTTCGCGGCCGGCGGTACCAGCGAGTGGTATTATCTTACGCCAACGGAATATACGGACAAATCGAACTATTCCGATTCCGGCGGATGGTTTACGACAAAGGACACGGACTACGACAACGTCTACGCCGATTTATCGCCGGCGTTTCGACGCGAGTTTTCCGCGTACCTGAAAGAAAAGTATCAAACCAATGAAAATTTAAGAAAAGCGTGGCAGGATGAAAACGCGGATATCGAGCAACCGCAAATCCCGGATTGCGACGCACGCTATTTTATCTACGGCGTAGACTACGACCTTAAATATCCGCAGACGACGTATTCTATGGCGCCGCAGCCGCCGATGCCGTGTAACGGTACGAACATCGGTCATTTTATAGATATGGACCGCCGCCGCGATGTGTTCGACTTTTTCAGAGCGTGGCACACCGGTACGGCCAACTCGATTGTGCATTTTGGTAACCTTGTCAAAAAAGCATACCCCGACAAGCTGACCGGCGCCTTCTATGGCGCGGCAGGTTCTACAAAATTTTTCGGCTTTGGCAATGTCGGCGCGGTGGAACGAATATTAAAATCCGGCAAGATTGACTTTCTTGCATCGCCGGGCGTGTATGAAAACCGTCAGCCGGGCGGCTATACGGGGCAAAGACAGAATTTCGACTCGTTCCGCCTGAAAAATGCGATGTTCATTGTGGAAGACGACGTTCGCACACATATGGAAAATGCGCAGAACCGAGATCTGTTTGAATTGTACGACATCGAAGATACGTACAACGTTATGAAGCGTGAGTTTGGCAGAAACGTGTGCCAGGATACGCAGGCGTGGTGGTTTGATCAGCACGTCGGCGGCGGGCGATACAAGCACGAGCAGATTTACCCGCTTTTGAAAAAGCAGCAGGAGATTGCCGCGCGTGCGTATGAATATGACCGCCGTAAGCCGAGCGAGATTGCCTTGATTTGCGACGAAGAAAGCTACCACGTTATCAGCGACCAGACCACTGTACAGATGGTGGAGCTTTTCCGCAATTATGAAACGGACATCACGGGCGTCCCGATGGACAGATATCTGCATAACGATATGGCAGATGAAAATATGCCGGACTACAAACTGTATATCTTTTTAAATACGTTGTATCTCGATACCGAGGAGCGCAAGCAGATTCAGAAAAAGCTTGCAAAGAACAACGCAACTGCATTGTTTATGTACGGCGCGGGCGTAATTAACCCGGATAAAACACCGGCATTTTCTGCAGAACATATCGCGGATTTAACGGGGATCAAGGCTGAATTTGTAGACGGCGTATACAGCGGTAAGTTTAAAGTCGTTAGCCAAAATCCGATTTCGGAAATGCTGAAAGACGATGTCTTCTACGGCGATTTTGAGCGCAAAATGCAGTTTAACGCCAGCGGCTATATCGGCAAGGTGCGCGAAATGCGCGATGTGCTTTGTCCGCTTCTTTGCGCAAACGACGATGAGGCGACGGTAGCGGCGTATTTCCCGGACTCTAAAAAAAGCGCGGTCAGCATCAAAAAATGCAACGGCTTTACCTCGATTTATTGCGGCGCAAAGCACGTAAACAGCGACTTTGTGCGCGCGGTTGCGGAATTTGCAGGCTGTCATATTTACTGCGCTACCAACGACGTGCTCTACGCAAATAAAAATTTTATTACCTTCCACGCCGCATCGGGCGGGGAGAAGGTTATCAAACTGCCGCACAATGCAAGCGCGTTTGAGGTCTATGAAGAAAAGTATTACTCGAAGGACTCTGACGAAATCCGCTTTAACATCAAACGTGGGCAGACGCTGATGTTTGAATTGAAATAATGTTATAACAAAAAAGGTCTGCCGAATCTACAGATTCGACAGACCTTTATTTGTTTTAAAACTTTGTGATATACGCTTTGACGAGCTCTTCAATAATCTCGTCGTTTTCAACCTTTGCAATCAGGCTTCGCGCATTATTATAGTTGGTAATGTAAGTCGGGTCGCCGGACTGGATGTAGCCGACAAGCTGATTTACGGGATTGTATCCCTTCACCTTGAGCGCGTCATATACGGTTTTAATAATCTCACGGATTTCATTTGCGCGTTCGTATTCGATTTGCTCCATTTTAACGGTGTTGTGCATCGGCATAATAACCCCTCCTTCGAGCCTTAAATCATTTTACAATACCTATTTTAGCATAAATTCTGTTGCAGTTCAATATTAAAATTGTGAAATTTGTGTAAACTTAATTTTCACGCAGCTTCGCGCCTGCATTTGCCTCCAGGCTTCTTAAAATTTTGCTCATTACCTTGGTGATTTCCTCTTCAGTGAGTGTGCGGTCGTCTGCGCGCAGGGTTACGGAGTATGCCATACTCTTTTTGCCCTCCGGAATCTGTGCACCCTTGTATACATCAAAGAGGGTAATGTCGGTTAAGAGCTTGCCGCCTGCCTTTGCGATGATATCGTAAATGTCGCCTGCGAGCACTTCATCATCCACAAGCATTGCGATGTCACGCGATACTGCCGGGTACTTCGGCAGCTTTTTGTAGGTCTTAACGGCACTTGCGTTTTCGAAGATAGCATCAAAGCTGATTTCTGCCAAGTAGCAAGCAGTGTCCATGCCGTAGTTTTACACAACCATCGGATGCGCCTGACCGATGTAGCCGGCAACCTTGCCGCCGATGCTTACGGATGCGCATCTGCCGCCGTGGTAGGTTGCATTGTCTGTCACCGGGCGGAACTTGTAATCCGTGATACCCAAAATGTCAAACATCTCTTCAATGCTGCCCTTGAGCGCGTAGAAATCGCCTTCGCCGTAGGTACCGATGGTTACGATGTTGGTTTCCTTCGGCAGCTGCTCGCCGTCTATTGGCTCGTAAATCTTTGCGATTTCAAACAGCTTTGCGTTTTCATTTCTCTGGTTGTAGTTGCGCGCTAAGATTTCCATCATGGAAGATAGCGTTGTTGTGCGCATAATGGAGTTTTCCTCGCCGAGCGGGTTGGTGATGACAACCACATTTCTCTTGTCGGAATCTGCCGGGATGCGCAGTTTGTCGAAAATGGTCGGGCTGGTGAAGGAGTAGGTCATAATTTCATACATACCCTCTGCCACCAAAATCGACTTAATCTTATCTTCCATCTTTTGCTGCGGATTTTTACCGCCGGTGGTGATTGCACCGCTCATCAGCGTAGAAGGAATGTTATTGTAGCCGTAAATGCGAACGATTTCCTCTGCAAGGTCTGCTTCGCTTTCAATGTCCAAACGCAGGGTAGGGATGGCGACCTCCATTGTTTCGCGGTTGACCTTAAGTTCTAACTTTTCCAAGGTGGAAATCATATATTCTGTATCGATGTCTGCGCCTAAGAATGCATTAATCTTTTCCGGACGCAGCTTAAGTGTGCGCGGCTTCGGCAGCGTACCGCAAACATCGATCATACCGCCGACAACCTCACCGCAGCCGAGCATTTCAACAAGCTCGCAAGCTCTGTCTACAGCTTCTGCAGTCATATTTGCATCAAGGCCCTTTTCGTACTTTGCACTTGCTTCTGTACGAAGACCTAATTTCTTTGCAGTCACACGCACGGAGGCGCCGTCGAAGTTGGCACTTTCGAACAGTACGGTGGTTGTATCTTCCTTTACCTCAGAGTTGAGCGCGCCCATAACACCTGCAAC
>JAFQPV010000007.1 GCA_017411585.1 Clostridia bacterium
CGAAGTTAATCATCGCATAGAAGTTAATCGGCATACCGGTTACATCTTTTACCTGGGAGATTAAGCCTGCCATACCCTTTGCTGCATAAACGGAATTAATTTTTGCATAACCGCTGCCGCCGTATGGATTCGGCACGCGCGTATCACGCGGAACGGAAATCAGGCTGATTTCGTTATTCTTGCAGTTGAGCACAGCAAGCATTATGGTGTCTGTGTTGTAGCCGCCGCCATCCGTGCCGACCAGCAGAACGGATACCATATCATTCTTTACGGCATCCTGTGCCTTGCGGACATCGTCATCGATATCGCCGCCGATGAGCGGATTGCCGAGCATAAACAGGAATTTGCAGCTTCCGATTAATAATACAAGCAACAAAACAGCTGCAATCAAAAGCATAATCTTTTTCTTTTTTGTCAGATTTGAGAAAAAGGCAGATTCTTTGATGCGTTTGATAAGATTGCCGCTTTTGCGCTTTCTCGGTTTGCGCGCAGAGCTACTGCGCGATGCGGCAGCACCGCTGCGCGTGCGCGTTGTGCGCGGCGCATCCTCTTTAGAATATTCTATGGCATTAAAACGCATGGTTGGTGCGCTTTGCGTATCGTTTTCATATTTGAATCCGGTTTCGTGTTTAAATCCGGTTTCATCCGATGAAAAAGAGTTTAAAATAACTTCTTTTTTCTTCAAGACCAAGGCCTCCGTTTCTTTTTATGTACATTATTGTGTGTTTGCATATGAACAAACTGCTGTGATGTTATTATAGCACCTTCGTTGTTTTTCGTCAACTGTAAAAAGTTTTTCTGTTTTAGTTCGGAAAATGTTTCTATACTCTTTTAACGCCGAAATTTGGTGTTTGTTCCAAATAAATCCATGGAATTTATTGATTTTTTCGGTTTTGTGTGCTAGAATATAGGCATCCGATAGGAGGGATTTGACATGAAGAATACTAAACTGCAGTATTGGTTGCGGGTTACGCTTTTTGCGGCAATTCTGCTTTTGCTTGCATTAACGCCGCTCGGTTATATTCGAACACCGATTTTAAATATAACGATTTTAACTGTACCGATTGCGATTTGTGCAATTGCGCTTGGACCGACTGCCGGCGCGGTGCTGGGTTTTGTGTTTGGCTTGACCAGTGCCTGGAGTGCAATCAGCGGCGGTGGCGGTATGACCACGCTGTTGTTTAATTATAATGCAGTCGGCACATTGGTGCTTTGCATTGTGCCGCGCACACTGATGGGGTGGCTTTGCGGTCTGGTGTATAAAGGTGCACATCGCGCGTTTGGCGATCATATAGTCAGCACGATTCTCGGTAGCATTTCTGCACCGCTTTTAAATACGGCGCTGTTTATGGGGACGCTGGTGCTGTTATTCAGTCAATCGCCGGTATTTGCGCAGATTGCAGGTGAAAAAACAGCTTGGCTGTTTGTTTGGGGCGTATTTTTGTCCAACGGTATTGCGGAAACAATTATCTGCGGTATCATCGGTACGGCAGTTTCGAAAACGCTGCTGCTGGTTTTAAAGTTAAGAGAATAGTACAAAAGCGATGCGGTGGCATCGCTTTTTCTTTATTGGAACAAATCGCCAAAATCTTCGTCTAAAAAAGTAACAACCTTATATAAAGGAGGAAAAGTCATGAAAAAAGGAATTGTACTGCTTTTGTGCGTGTGTATGCTGTTTGGAGGTATCGGCTGTGCACCGACAACAGATGCGGCAGAAGACACGAGCGCAATCATTCTGCAAAAAATCGGCATTATGAAGGGGACGGAAAACGGACTGGAAACCGAACGTAATGTCACGCGCGCCGAGGCGCTTGCGCTGATTTACCGTATCTGTGGCATTGCAGCAGAGCAGCAGGCGGGCACAACTTTTGCCGATATTGATGGGCACTGGGCTTACGAGACGATTGCGGATGCATATAAGAAGGGTTATGTTGCAGGCATCAGCGAAACTGAATTTGCGCCGGAGCGCACGGTGACGGGACGCGAGTTTGTAAAAATGCTTTTATCCGTGCTCGGTTATGACGGCATTACCATCGAAAATGCCTATGATAAGGGCATTGAGCTTTCACTTTTGCTGCACAAGGACACGAAGGAAGCCGTGCATAAAGATGCTGTGCTGACGCGCGGCATTGTGGCAACGATTTGCCACAGCGCACTGTTTGTCAAAACGCCGGAGGGGCAGCTTGTAAAGCAGATGCTTGTTGAAAAGGGCTTGTATACACAGGAAGATTTCGGCGCGCTGGGTTGCGGTACACCGGCAGCGGCAGCCGATTTTTCGGATAAGCTGTATGCGCAGATGCCGCAGGAGAAGAATTTTATGTTCTCGCCGCTTTCTATCAAGATGGCGTTTGCCCTTGCGGCAAACGGCGCCGAGGCTGAAACGAAGCAGGAGCTATTAAATGCGCTTGATATTGCAGATTTGGATGCGTATAATACATACGCTACGACCTTGGTGGAAAAGTATAACGCCGCAGGCGTGATGGAGTTTAATCTCGCAAATGCGCTGTGGGTGAACGAAAGCAAGACACCGGCAAAACTGCAGTCTGCCTACGCACAGAAAATGCGCGACTTCTATGC
Source organism: Clostridia bacterium (assembly GCA_017411585.1). Classification (GTDB taxonomy): domain Bacteria; phylum Bacillota; class Clostridia; order UBA1381; family UMGS1253; genus RGIG2041. Next base: position 2,578 of record JAFQPV010000007.1, read on the forward strand.
GGCAGAAATCAATACCGTAACGGATGCCGATGCCGTAGCGAAAATCAACGGCTGGGTGAAGGAACAGACCAAGGGAAAAATCCCGGCGATTGTTCAAAATAGCGACTTTCTTGCCGCGCTTGTGAATGCTGTATATTTTAAGGCGGCGTGGAAAAATGAATTCCACGAGGCGGCAACAACCAAAGACACCTTCCACAATGCGGATGGCACAACAGCGGAAACCGATTTTATGCATCAGACGGATTATTTCAAATACGGCGAAGTCGGCAGCACGCGTATTCTGGAATTGCCGTATAAAAACTATGTAGAAAAAGCAGATGCTGCGGGCAATTACAGCGGGACGGAGCGTTTTGACGATTTGGATGTGAGCATGTATATCCTTATGGGTGAAACGCAGGTGCACAATCCGCAGGCGGTGTTGGACGATGCAACGCTTGCGAGAGCGCGTGTGAAGCTTGCTATGCCGAAGTTTGAATCAAGCTTTGAGGTTGGTTTAAACGATATTATGCGCGCACTCGGCGCGGTTCGTGCGTTTGATGTAAATCGGGCGCAGATAAGCGGCATCTTGGAAAATCAGCCGCTTTACATTCAAAGCAGCTTACATAAATCCTATATTAAAGTGGATGAAAAAGGCACGGAAGCTGCAGCCGTGACGGGGATTATGGTGGGCGCAACCTCTGCACCGCCGGCTGAACCGATTGAGTTTAAAGCAGACAAACCGTTTACCTACATCATTCGTGACAATACAAACGGGGAAATCCTGTTTATGGGCGCATTTGTACAGGCGAAATAGTATAATCGTTTGCGGACATCCGACCGGGGGTGTCCGCATTTTATTTTCTTTTATAAAAAAGAAAAAATCTGTTGCACAAAGTGAAAAAATAGGGTATAATAATAAAGTCGTACTAGCCGGGGTGGTAGCGGTACCCTGAACTTGCAATCCGCTATAGCAAGGGCGAATGCTCTGCCGAGGGGCGGTTTTGTATGGCAGGCGTTTGTTATAGATGGCAATGAGGCTTTGGTCCCGTGCGACCGAGACCCGTGAACCTTGTCAGGCGGGGAACCGAGCAGCAATAAGCGGTGCGCTGGGTGTGATACGGGGGTGCCGGGGCTGAGTCATCGGCAGACTTACCGCATGGAAAACCGACTTCGAAGCAGAGCTGTGCGATTTTTCTATTTAAGCTGAAATTTTGGGAGGAACTACAATGGCATATCAGGCATTGTACAGAAAGTGGAGACCGCAAACCTTTGACGATGTTATCGGTCAGAATCATATTGTCTCTACACTGAAAAATGAAATACTGTCCGGTAAAACGGCGCACGCATACCTGTTTTGCGGTACGCGCGGTACCGGTAAGACCTCCTGCGCAAAAATCTTTGCAAGAGCGATTAACTGCGAAAACCCGCAGAATGCTAATCCGTGTAACGAATGTAGCATCTGCCGCGGCGTGTCCGAGGGCAGTGTGCTCGATATTGTGGAAATTGACGCGGCGTCCAACAACGGTGTAGACAACATTCGTGAAATTCGCGATGAGGTGTCCTACAGTGCGGCGCAGGCAAAATATAAAATCTATATCATTGACGAGGTACATATGCTTTCGGCAGGTGCGTTTAACGCGCTTTTAAAAACGCTCGAAGAACCGCCGCCGTACGTTGTGTTTATCTTAGCGACCACTGAGGCGCACAAGCTGCCGCCGACGATTACCTCGCGCTGTCAGCGTTTTGATTTTAAGCGCATCAGCGTGCACGACATTACGATTCGTCTCCGTCAGATTGTGACAGCGGAGAATGTGGATGCAGACGTGGAAGCCCTTGAGCTGATTGCCCGCCTTGCAGACGGCGGTATGCGCGATGCGCTCAGCATGCTTGACCAGTGCATCAGTGCATCAGATGAAAAAATCACGCGCGAAAGCGTGGAGCGCGTTTTGGGCATTGCCTCCGATACGCTGCTTGACGATTGTGTTACGGCGTTTGCCAATAAAGACACCGCCGCGGCGCTTGAAATTTTGGCACAGACCGTTGCAAACGGTAAAGATTTGACAAATTTTGCAGACCGCATTATTCAGCGTCTGCGTGACATATTGGTTTACGGCATTTGTAAAGAGCCGGACAAGCTCTTCGACTGCGGTGCAGATATTCTCGCCGTCATCGAAAAGCAGAAAAAGCTGTTTACCCCCGCATGGATTGCGTATTGCATTGATACGCTGACCGCGGCAGCCGGTGATGCAAAGGTTGCAAAGAGCGTGCGCGTGGTGTACGAGCTTGCGTTCATTCGCATTTGTGATGCAAACTTTGATGCATCTACTGCAGGGCTTTTGGCGCGTATAGAAGCTTTGGAGGCGCAGCTTGCCGGCGGCGCACCTGTGCAGGCAGCACCGGTAGCAAGACCGCAGCCAACACCTGTGCCACAGCCGACACCGGCACCAACCCCGGTTGTAGAAGAACCTGTTCCGATGCCGACCGAGGCACCGCCGACGGAGGCAGAGCTTCCGCCGTGGGAGCCGTCTGCTCCAATTCCGGAGCCGACACCGGCACCAGCACCGACACCTGTGCCGCAACCGGCACAGCCAACGCCGCCGAGCGTACCCAAAGCGACGGGGCAGAGCGCGTGGGGCGATATTTTAAATGTGCTCAAAAAGCTCAGTCCGCCACTCTACGGTGCATTATCCGGTAAAAAAGCAAAAATCTCGGGCGACAGCATCTATATGTTAAACGAGTTCTATATTAAAACCATCCTCGAAAGCCTTGCGGAGGATTTAAAAAAGGCAACCCTGCAGATTTGCGGTATGCCCCTGCGCGTCAAGTATGTTTCCGAATCGGAATTTGACGCAGTTGTAGAAGAGGTTACAACCATGCAAGCCGCAGCCCCGGAAGCCCCTGCGCAAGCAGAAGAGGAAGAAGACCCGCTCGATGCACTCATGCAGTTCGGCGGCGACGATATTTCATTTGAAAACTAAAACACAGATAGGAGATTATAACAATGGCAAAATTCAGAGGCGGTATGCCCGGTATGGGCAATATGAACCAAATGATTAAGCAGGCGCAGAAAATGCAGGAAGAAATGCTCAAAGCGCAGGCTGAAATTGAAGAAAAAACAATCGAAGCATCTGCCGGCGGCGGTGCCGTTACCGTAACCATCAACGGTAAAAAGGAGCTCCAAGCCATCAAAATCAGCCCCGAAGCAGTTGACCCGGACGATGTTGAAACCCTGGAAGATTTAATCTTAAGTGCCGTTAATGAAGCAATGCGTCAGGCAGACGAGGTTGCAGCCGGCACGATGGGAAAGATTACTGGAGGCATGAACATCCCCGGCCTGTTTTAAAGGTGAATTTAGCGCATCGCTTCGTTACAGGCATCGGCCCGTACCGGCGTACTGTGCCGATGCCTGTGCCTTGCGCTGCATCCAAATTCCCACTTTAAAATGGAGATGAAGGTGAGTTCGGCGAATACTTCGTACTGCCTCGTCAGATTGTCAAGCCAAGTGCAACACATTTGTTAATA
>JAFQPV010000040.1 GCA_017411585.1 Clostridia bacterium
ATTACCGAATACATCTACGATGCACACGGCAATTTAATCGAAACCGTGCACGCGGACGATACCAAGACAACTTGTAAATATGCATATTACATATTATAAAACAAAAATCCCATTGCAAAAGCAATGGGATTTTCTTTGAAATTGATGAGTAAACCTATAAGCCGGGTTCTGTCTTGAACGGTTATCTATCTTGCCTGCACGTCACCATGCAGCTTAAGCCACCTACATCGGAGAAGCGCCGGGCAGGCTTAATTCCTCCATTACGTGGTGTTGCTTCGAGTGGGGTTTACATCAGCGGACAGTTACCTGCCTGCCGGGTGAGCTCTTACCTCGCCTTTCCATCCTTACCGACAAATGCCGGCGGTATCTTTCTGTTGCACTCTCCCTGAAGTCGCCTTCGCCGGACGTTATCCGGCACCCTTGCCCTGTGAAGCCCGGACTTTCCTCAGATGCGACCTTTCGGTACTGCACCCGCAACCGCCCGGTTTACTCAGCTTTTCTATCATAGCATAGTTTGTTTTGTCTGTCAATCCTCGGAAAACAATTCCTCGTGCGAAACGAGCACGTTTCTCGGCTTACTGCCGTCCGGACCGGAAATGATGCCGCGCGCCTCCATCTGGTCAATAATTCTGCCGGCTCTTGCATAGCCGACGCCGAGACGGCGCTGAATCATCGAAGTAGAAATCGAGCCGGATGCAATGGCGATTTCAATTGCCTTTGGCAGAAGATCGTCACCGTCCTCCATTTCCTCAGAGGCGGCTGTGCCTGCAGAGGAGTTAATCTTTTCGGTGATATCCTCATCGTAGCGCGCCTTGGAGGTGTCCTTGATGAATTCTACAACGCTTTCAACTTCCTTGTCGGATACGAATGCGCCCTGAAGTCGCGTCGGCTTCGATGCGCCGAACGGCATGAACAGCATATCACCCTTGCCGAGCAGCTTTTCTGCACCCATCGAGTCTAAGATGGTACGGCTGTCGATTTGGCTGGAAACCGCAAACGCAATTCTTGTCGGAATATTTGCCTTGATGACACCGGTGATAACGTTTACGGACGGTCTCTGCGTTGCGATGATGATGTACATACCTGCGGCACGCGCCATCTGTGCAAGGCGGCAAATCGAATCTTCGATTTCCTTCGGTGCAACCATCATCAAATCGGCAAGCTCGTCGATGATGATGACAATTTGCGGTAGCTTCGGCTCGCCGTCGAGCTCAAGCACTTCGTTGTAGCCGGCAAGGTCACGCACACCGCTCTTTGCAAACAGATTGTAGCGGCGCGTCATTTCGCTGACTGCCCACGCAAGTGCGCCGGATGCCTTTTTCGGGTCGGTCACAACCGGGATGAGCAGGTGCGGAATGTCGTTGTATACACCAAGCTCAACGACCTTCGGGTCAATCATCATCAGCTTAACCTCGTTCGGGTCAGCCTTATATAAAATACTGGTAATAATCGAGTTAATACATACGGATTTACCCGAGCCGGTCGCACCTGCGATGAGTGCGTGCGGGAACTTGGCAATGTCAGCAATAATCGGGTTGCCCGTAATATCCATACCGAGCGCAACGGCAAGCTTGGACTTTGCATTCTTAAACGCATCTGTTTCCAGCGTTTCGCGCAGGGAAACCATCGCAACCTCTTTGTTCGGGATTTCGATGCCGATGGCAGCCTTGCCCGGAATCGGCGCTTCGATACGCACGGCGGCTGCGGCGAGGTTTAAGGCAATATCATCGGAAAGATTTGTGATTTTGCTGACCTTAACGCCCACGCTTGGCTGCAGCTCGTAGCGCGTAACCGTCGGGCCGCGGCTCACCTGCAACAGCTTTACATCTACGCCGAAGCTTTTCAAGGTGTCGACAAGGTGCATTGCTGTTTCGCGCAGCTCTTCTCTGGAATCGCCGCGTTTTTTGTTGTCTGCACCCTTTAAAAGGGTTGTCGGCGGGAAGCGGTAGGGGATTGGGAGATACTGCGCATTTTCATCGAGCTGTTCACGCAGCGCCTGCGCTTCCTCCTCGGAAAGGGCTTCTACCTTTTCCTTTTGCTGACCAAACTGATTGGACTGGGCTTCCTGCAGCATCAGCTCTGCGGCGGAGAGGGCGTCCTCTTCGGTTGCCGGTGTTGTCTTTTTTGCAGGTTTCACCGGTTCTGCCGGCATTTCTTTTAATTTATCTGAAATCGGGTCAAAGACCGGAATATCGTCAAATGCTTCTATTGCGGATTTTTTGGCATCCGCCGGAAGATGCTTTTCTGCTTCTTCCATAAGCTCTTCGCGTTTGGTGCGCCTCTTTTTCTCTTTTGTCGGCGCAGGCTTTGCATCTTCGTCAAACACTTCTAAGTCGATTGAGTGCTGCGTTAAGGGGCGCAGACCGTTGTCCATTGCCTCTCGTGCGCGGCGACCGGCTGCATAGCTTTCTTCGCTGCGAATGGTCTTTGCTTCCTCCTTCGCAGATTTGAAAAAGCCGATTAAAAAGCGAATCGGAGAAAATTTAAAGATGAAAATTAAAAGGATAAGCAAAACAAGGTTGTACAAAATGGCACTTGCGACCACGCCGGTCAGATTGACAAGCCAACCGGTCAAAAGTGCGCCAAAGCTGCCGCCGCCATAGTGCAGATTTGCGCCCATGGAAAAGGCATCCGAGACAGATACGGTTTCTTCATAGGCAGAGAAAATCTGAAACAGCGCTGAGATGGCAAGCAGTGCTGCTGTGCAAAGTGCTGCCTTTACACCGAGGCGCACAAAGCTACGGCGCCAGCCGAGATAAACGCTTAAAGCAACCAGCAGAACCGGTAAAAGCTTAGCCGGCGCGCCAAACAGACCGCTGAAGAGCAAGTCGATAAATTCGCTTGCAGGGGATGCGTTGGGTGCATAGAGAAACACGCCCATAAAGATGCCAATCACAAACAGCGCAACCACCCAGCACCACAGCTTTACTGCTGCGGCAGAATTGGACTTTGATTGTTTTGTCTGTTTCGCTGTTTTGGCGGGGGCGGCAGAGTTTGCCTTCTTTTTTCTTGTGTTCTTTTCAGCCATTGTGCCTATCACTCCTGTATTTCAAATTGCGCATACGCGCAGGGATTAGTCGTTTGCCATGGTGCGCAGACGGTCTTCTCCGGACAATTGCATAAACCATGTCGGTTGCTTTATGCCGTTTCGGCCGTTGTCGTAATATCCGATGAACATATTTTCAATAATTGCATTTTTCTCTTTTGTGTCAATGGTCGTAAACATACGGTCGACAGCGGTGTAGGTGGACGGAATGACCGTGACGGACTCTGCAAGTCTGTATGTACGCAGGTGCAGAGAGAATTTTTGCACGTATCCGTTTTGGATATGCACAATTGCCGCGGGCGCACCTGCAGAATCCGTAATCACCTTCATACCGTTTACATTATAGTCGAAGCTGATAGTGCTTTGGGTATTGTCAGTCGTATAGTCGCGCATATAGAGCTGTGCACGTGCTTCGGAAAAAATTTCAAATACATCGTACACAAAGCGGATGCTGCCGAGTGCAATATCCGCGCTGTTTTGCATCTCCGGCAGTGCAAAACCGCTGCGTCCTGCCGCAGCGCTGTACTCTACATAGCCTGTCGGCGAGATTTTCAGCGTGGATTGGTTTTGCAGAAAAATCATACTTTCATCTGCATCTGTATACCTTCTGGCGGTTTTCGGATTCATCGAGCACAGCTGCAACAGTCGTTCCAGTTTAGCAATGCTCATACCGTTGTCCTGCTGCAGAATCGGGTTTTCTGCTTCGATTTGCGGCAGCTCGGTTTCTGTTTCCGTGAGCAGCAAATAGGGATTAAACAAAACTTCACCCATGTCACTGGTCGCTGTATCGGCGCCGATAAAGAAGGAGAAGCGGTTGTTTGGCGTTACATATTCATTTAAATGGCTTAAAACCGTGCTCAGTGCAGTTTTCGGTTCATTGGTTGTGATTTTATAGCACACGCCGTCTGTGTTGCGCAGATACACGGCAATGTCGCTGACAAGGCTGCCTTCCGCCGTGATAATCACGTAGCGGACGTTATTTGTAATGTTGGAAAATTCCGCCTGCGTACCGACACCGAAGAAGGTGCAAAAGACGTTGCTGGGGATACTGCTGCCGTAGTCTATGTACATACCGTTTGTAAAAAGCGCATTTTTCCAAGTGGTTTCATCAACGGTGACGATGCTTTTTGCCGGCTGCAGAAGTGCGTTTTTGATGGTCTCTTCACAAAAGTCATTTACCGTGTCATAGTATTCGTTTGAAGTCGTGACCACATAGCTTGCGTGGTCGGAGTTTTTTACTGTGTACGCAATCATTTGCGAAGGAAAGAGCAGATTGGGCGCGCTGTCGCTTTGCGCAGGCGCAAACAGGGAAGAAAAATTCTCCCGAAGCTGCGCAAAAAAATGATAGCCGTCCGGCCACAAGGTTTCGTTCAGCCATATTTTGCCTGTCAAATGAAGGCTGCATAGAACCAAAGCGGTCAGCACAATGTTTTTAATCCGTTCTTTTTTCATATCATTCTCCAGTATCCGATGCGTGGGAAATAACCTTACTATGATAAAAATACCGCAAAATGATTTGCGGTATTTTTTATCCGATTTTCAAATAAATCAATAAGCGAACAAATCACCTACGGACAAATTGTTAATTCTGTCCAGCTGCGATTTGGAGAGCTTGGTGATATCGATACGAATCACCTGACGCTCGTTTTCGTTTTCTGCATACAGAAGCATTGTGTTACCGCCGTCCAACAGCTCAATGGATACAACGTATACGCCGCTGGCACCGATGGTGCTCGTCAGGAAGTAACCGTTCTGGAATACACGATAGAACTGACCGTCTAACTTGCTCTTGCGATATACAGTCACGTCAACGCCCGGCTTACCGGCAGCGGTTACCGTATAGGTGCGCTCCGAAGTGGTTGCCGTTAAGGTTGCCGGCTTCTTTACGCTTAAGAGCGAGGAAGAATTGCCGCTGTTGTAATTTGCCGGCACCTTGGTCGGTGCAGCCATAGCGGCTACGGATAAGATGGTCAGCAATGCCAGTGTAAGGCAGAGCACAACTGAAATTTTCTTTTTCATAATCACGCCTCCA
>JAFQPV010000041.1 GCA_017411585.1 Clostridia bacterium
CACCCTTAGCAGGGGCGCCTCTTCGGCCTACTTGAGTACTTCTCCAAACCGAATTACAAAAAATATGAAAAAAATGTGGCGGAGAGGAAGAGATTCGAACTCTTGGTACTTGCGTATCACTGGTTTTCAAGACCAGCTCCTTAAACCACTCGGACACCTCTCCAGATATACGCAGCCGGAGTCTCTCTTTCGCAACCGCAGAAACTAGTTTAGCATATTTTACCCATTCTGTCAAGCAAAAATGCAAAAAAGATGCAAAATTCAACTTCTAAAAATTGTATGTATCAAACTTTTGCTTCTGCGCACATTAATGTCAGCACCAAATTTTTTAAAGCGGAGGGATTTTCTATGGCAATTTTGGACACAATTGCACTGATATTGGTGATTGTAGGTGGACTGAACTGGGGCTCCATCGGTATTTTCGGTTATGACTTTGTCTCCAGTTTATTTGGTGGCATGGAAGCGATGCTGCCGCGTATCATATTTACACTGGTGGGCATCGGTGCGCTGTGGTCTATCACACTTTTGTTCAAAGACAAGATGTTTCATTCCGAAAAGTAAAGTGAAAAAGCTTCCCATAGGAAGCTTTTTCGCTTTACATATTAAATATTCAAATTTTCAATTTGCCAGTCGATTGGCTGCATACCGTTTCTTTCCAAGATGGCATTGGCTTTCGAAAAATGTCTGCACCCGAAAAAGCCGCGGCTCGCCGAAAGCGGACTCGGATGCGGTGCTTGCAGTACGGTATGCATTGGATTGGTAACAAGGCTCGCCTTGGAGCGCGCATTTGCACCCCACAAAAGAAACACCACCGGCGACTTTTTTTGATTCAGCAGCTCAATCACACGATCGGTCAAAATTTCCCAACCGATTTTTTGATGCGAGTTCGGGCTTGCCTCGCGCACCGTGAGTGACGTATTTAAAAGCAGCACCCCCTGGCGCGTCCATTTTTCCAAAAATCCGTTGTCCGGAATATAACAACTGAGGTCGCTTTTCAGCTCTTTATACATATTTAGAAGCGACGGCGGAATGGCAATCCCCTTCTGCACGGAAAACGCAAGCCCGTGCGCTTGTCCCGGTCCGTGGTAAGGGTCCTGCCCTAAGATAACCACCTTTGTATCCTCATACGACGTCAGCTTCAGTGCATTAAAAATAGAATACATATCCGGATATACCGTCCGCGTTTTATACTCCTGCGCCAAAAAGGCACGCAGCTTCAGATAATACTCTTTTTCAAATTCCCCATCTAAAACACTGTCCCAATCGTTACCGATTTGCACCATACAATCCACCTCAAATCGAGTCATAAACATCTTTATTCATTAAAATGTATGCATTTTGAATCTGCGGCTCAGCGAATTTGTAATATCGTTCATTACGCAACGAGTTTGCAATGCTCTCCTGCACATTCTCAATCGGCACATACTCCGTAAAGCGGTCTGTAACCAGCAAAATATGATACCCAAGCTCACTTTCTACAAGCTCGCTCATCTGCCCCGGCTGCAGTGCAAATGCCGCCTGCTCAAATGCGGTAACCATTTCCCCATGCGTAAAGGTATAGCCGTCCGGGTATTCCGCCAAAGACGGGTCTTCGGAATGCTGCTGCATCAATGCATCAAAATCCGCATCGTCGCGTTTTAAGCTGCGCAGTACATCCTCTGCAATTTTGCGTTTTTCCTCACGCACGCTCTGCGATAAAAGCTGACCCGCATCGTCTGTCGTGCTAAAAAAGATTTGCTTCGCCGTTACCTTTTTTGTGGAATAAAGCACAATATTTTTATTATAGTAATCAATAATATCCAATTCCGTTACCGGGTCAATAATAATATCCGTCAGCTTGTCCTTTAACAGCGCCGTCTCCTGCAGCCAGTAATAAAAATCGTATGTAATACCGATGTCCTCCAGCTTTTTTACAAAGCTCGACATACCGCCGAAGTTATTTGCATAAATTGCAATCTGCGACTCGATGGCATTTTTCTCTGCACCGCCAATGTTTATACCTACATCCGCCGAATACTGATGCACAATAAAGTTTGCAACGGTCTCCTGCTTTACAAACTCCTTAAACTCCGCATAGGTTTCCGCATCCATATCGCCAAGCTCTAAATTGTATTTAAACCAGTTGAGCATCTGCTTAAATGTGCTCACGCGCACCGCCTCACCATTGACCAAAAACGCAATTTCCTTGCTCATGATGAGCGTTTCCTCGCGGTCTGCAATCGAAATGCTCTGTGTTGCATCATCATAGAGCACACTTTTGCCGAGCTTTTCCGAATATGCGCGAAGCGGCACATAGGTTCTGCCGTTGTAGACAAAATTGTCCAGCTCCACAGGCTCTCCATTAATGAGAATCTGCATCTTTCCCCACAGGACTTCTATTGTTGTATAAAGTGAATCGGCAAACGCCGGCATACTCAAAAGCATTGCCGCGCACAAAAAGCCGGCAACAAACCCTTTTAGCGCACCAAACTTATGAAAAAATCGCTTCATGATGCACACCTCCCCATTTTTAATATTAGTGTATCATACTTTTGCTGCCGTGAAAAGTACCGCACAAACCACAAATGCGAAAAACCCTTGCTACGACTGCATTTTCAAGCTTTCTTACATTTTAATTACAGTCAAATATCGCGCAATGTGTAAAGCAAAACCCTTACTGTGCACAGTTTTATGTAAACATGAGCAATGTGCATAACTTCTTCGAATCTTACACTATTTATGTGGAAAACTATGTGCAAATGTGATAAACTCGCCAAAAACCACCCGCAGAACATATGTTTTTCATGTAAATCTATATGGAAAAGTGCAAAACTTTTTCTGCATAAATCAACAGAACAAGTTGTTATGTAAACTCAATTTGTGCAAATTATGTGAGAAACTGTCGTACAAACTGGGTGCATAAACCCTTGACAAAACAAAGAATTGGTATATAATAGATATGTTAGATTAGGGTAATTATCAGTAATGGAGGCTATAGAATGGCAAACTTCTTTATATCCAAGTTGAAAAATATGTTTGGCATGTCTACAGATATCGGTATCGACCTTGGTACGGCATCGGTACTTGTACACGTTAAGGACAAAGGCATTGTGCTTTGTGAGCCGAGCGTTGTTGCCATCGACAAGGGCACCGGCAAGCTCTACGCTGTCGGTACGGAAGCGCAGAAGATGCTCGGTCGTACACCGGGTAACATCACAGCTGTGCGCCCGATGCGCGAAGGTGTAATTTCCGACTATTCGACAACGGAAATGATGCTCAAGTACTTTATTCGAAAAGTCACAAAAAACCGTCTTTTTAAGCCGCGTGTTATGATTTGTGTTCCGAGCGGTGTAACTGAAGTGGAAGAAAGAGCGGTTATCGATGCCGCAATGCAGGCCGGCGGCAGACAGGTATATTTGATTGAAGAGCCGATTGCAGCAGCCATCGGTGCAGGTATAGACATTTCCCGTGCTTGCGGCAGCATGGTTGTAGACGTTGGCGGCGGTACAAGCGATATTGCGGTTATCTCTCTCGGCGGTATTGTTGTCAGCACATCTATTAAGGTTGCCGGCGATAAATTTGACGATGCAATCATTCGCTTCATCCGTAAAAAGTTCAATGCCGTTATCGGTGACAGAACCGCGGAGGAACTCAAAAAGGAAATCGGCAGCGTGTATCCGCAGGGCAAGGAAACCTTTATGGAGGTGCGCGGTCGCTCACTGTTGACCGGTCTTCCGCAAAGCATCACTGTATCAAGCGAAGATATTCGCGATGCGCTTGATGAGGTTGCCGTACAAATCGTAGATGCTGTACACTCCGTTTTGGAGCGCACACCGCCTGAACTGGTGGGCGACATTGCTGAAAACGGTATTGTTATGACCGGCGGCGGCGCAATGATTGAAGGTTTAGATAAGCTGTTGATGGAAAAGACCGGTATTCACGTTTATCTTGCAGACGATCCGCTCTCCTGCGTAGCAAAAGGCACGGGCGCTTCGCTCGACAACCTGCACGTACTGCGTGACAAGGCATCTTATATGTACGATTTAGACAAATAATAACACCAAAAGACTTGGTTTGAATAAACCAAGTCTTTTTTCTTTTGGTAGCAGACGCAACTTTTTCATCTAAAGACGAAAATTACTATGGAAAACCGTGTCGAAATATGGTATACTGCCTGTAGACTTTAAAAGGATGTGTATACTGTGAAAAAATTTTCTTGCGCGCTCCTGGCGGCTGTAATGCTACATAGCACCGCACTGGCAGCGCCGACAACTTTTAGTGATGTACAAACAACAGACTGGTATTATCCATATGTGCAGGCGATGGTAAATAAGGGCTTAATCAGCGGTTACGCTGACGGTACATTTCTGCCCTCTGCCACATTGACACAAGGCGAATTTTTAACAATGCTCGCGCGCACCTTTTATCCCGGCATACTC
>JAFQPV010000042.1 GCA_017411585.1 Clostridia bacterium
GCGTGTTTAATTTGAGTGCAACAACATCGCCGAGCTTTTGAACCAGCGGTGTCGGCTTTGCGGTGTACGCGCTCCAGCTTGCAAGCGGCATAGCCGTGCCGGAAACCGGCGCAGTTTCGCCATCCTTAAGCGGTACAAATTCAATCGCAAGCGTCATTTCACTCACGTTTTCCATGTGCAACGTCAGTCGATGCCCCGGAACCGGGTTTTTGCTGTTGCCTTCCGGTGCAGGGGAGACAGAAAGCGGTACGGTGTCCGTATAGTAGAATTTTGCATCCGCCGGACCGTCCATGATGTTAATCCAAAGGCGCTTGCCCTGCTGCTCTAAGAGTACGCTTCGTTTGTCCGCCGAGATTGTAATATCGGCTTCCGTATGTGCAAACCAGTAAAGCTCGGCTAGCGATTTTGTTTTGATTTCATCCTGCACAATGACGCGACTGCGGTTGTCCGTAAGACGGATGCCGCGCTTTGCATCGGTAAACACGTCATTGGTTTGTGTGATGTCCATAATGCCGAAGCTTTCCGTAGCCGACGTGCCGGAGGCAATCACCTGCGCAAAAGCGCTCTGCTTTTGGTCATCGCTGCCGTTCGGGTTTGCGATGATGGTGTTGTGTCCCTCTGCGCGCGCCCAGTAGTAATCGAAGCGACCGTTGCCGAAGTAATTGTCTACGGCGTAGGTGTTGACATCCGGGTGCGTAAACCAGCGCACACCGTCTGCCTCGATAACGAAAGAGCCGAGCGCGAGGTGGATGTGGCTTGTGTCGTTACTGCCGCCGTGCATTGCGGCGTAAATCGCATTTTTATCCTCCCAGCTTGAACGCAGAATTATGCTGTTCGTTGTCAGAAGCGGGATGTTTTCCGGGGCGGCATCGTAGAATTTATCCAAGCTGAAGCTGCCCGGCGCTAAGTCGGTTTTATCCTTGTCATACCAAATGATGGACAAAAGTGCATACAAGCCGGAATTGTAGCCGAGCTCTTTTTCGGCATTTAATTCATACCAGGCATATTGCGGCTTGTCAAAATAGTCTGCTGCCCAGAAAAACCATGGGTCGCGCGTGCGGCGGCTTGTACCGTCGCCGACAATGAAGGCCTCTACCGGACCGTTGTAGTAGACCGGAAAATCGCAGGTTTCTGCTACGCCCGGATAGTCCCAGAGGCGCAGAGACTGTGGAATTTTATCTGCATCCTTTGCAGCGGAGTCAATTACCGCCATCCCGCGGAGCAAAAAGCCCGTACCGTAGGACCAGTAGCGAATACCTTCGGCATAACCGCCGTTTTTATAAACGGTAAGGCCGAGCGGTATATTGTCGCCCGCTTTTTCCAACAGATAGTCACAAACGTGCGGATATTCGTCCGCAATTGCGATTGCGGCGAGCATAATGTTTGTATTACAGATGACATTCCAGTTGTTGTCCATCTTTGTAAAGTCCACGCCGAAGTTTATGCCGTGGTACACATATACGGCAGTATTTATGCCCATACGCATCAGTACATCGAGTACCTGCGCGCGCTCTGCTTCGGTCATGGAATTATAGAGCCAGTCATACGCCATAGAGACACCGGCCATAAACTGAGCGGTCGTCAGATAGTGCCCTTCGTCCCAGGAGGGGAAGGTGCCTGCGTTTATAATTTCTTCAATACAGCGCTGCTTGTAGCGCTCGTCACCTTCGATATTATAGACAAAGGCGAGGTTGGAGCAAATGTCTAAAATTGACTGGCTGACCGGCAGTGCCGAGCCGGTTGCACCGGCGATAAACTCAGTTACCGGCATAGTCAGATATTTGTCGGCCGTCATTTTTACGCCCTCGTACCATTTTTGGCAGTTGGCATCTGTTTGAATCTTTTGTTTGATGCTGTCCC
>JAFQPV010000043.1 GCA_017411585.1 Clostridia bacterium
ACAACGAGAAAAGAATTAAAGAGAAACTTGGGTGGATAAGTCCGGTACAATATCGACTTAACACCTTGGCTGCATAAAATAGCGTAGCAGTCATTAAAACTACTACGCTATAAAAAGTCTAACTTTTTGGGGTCACATCATTAATCGTTCAGCCTTTAAAATTACTGTCTTTACGAGTACACCTCATATGAAGTCACTTTTTATTTACATTTCCACGATATTCCCCTCAAAATCCTTCCAGGTAAACACACCGTTTTCCAATAGCATATAGCCGTGGTGGCTGCCTTCTTTCGGGATGGAAACAGAGCCCGGATTCATATAGGTATAGGTTTCGTGCTTTGTGCATTTCGGCACGTGCGTGTGTCCGTGCAGGAGAATATCACCGCTCCCAAGCGGCGGTAGATTGTTTTCGTTAAAATTGTGTCCATGGGTAGCATAAACAACCTTGCCCGCATCCGCAATGATGCAGTAGTCCGCCAAAATCGGGAACTGAAGCACCATTTGGTCGACCTCGGTGTCGCAATTGCCGCGCACGCAAAGGATTTTGTCCTTCAGCGCGTTTAAAAGCTCGATTACCGCTTTAGGATTGTAGTCCTTCGGCAAATCGTTTCTCGGTCCGTGGTATAAAATATCGCCCAAAAGGAGCATTTTGTCTGCCCGTTCTTTTTCAAAGGCGGCAAGCATTTTTTTGCAGTAATATTCGCTGCCGTGTGTGTCCGATGCAATAAACCATTTCATGTGTAATTCCTCCAAAACTATATTTTAAACTTCATTTGTAGGGACCAACCTCCCGGGCGGTCCGTAAAATTACGCAATACGGACAGTCGAGGACGCCTGTTCCGACGATGGAACATCGCTTAGTGCTTGTATGAGTCATTATACCACGGAATAAAAATATTGACAAGGCTTGGAATATAAAATACAATAAAGTAAAAGGCGGTGGTCTTATGAAAGAAAAGCTTGCAAAGCTGGCACTTGCGGCAAGGGGAAATGCCTATGCGCCGTACTCCGGATTTAAGGTCGGTGCAGCGGTTTTGTGCGGGAGCGGAAAAATTTATACAGGTGCAAATATTGAAAATGCCAGCTACGGGCTGACAAACTGTGCCGAGCGCAGTGCGATTTTTTCTGCAATGAGCGCAGGCGAGTGCAAGGTTTGCGCGATTGCAATTGCCGGCGGCAAGGACGAATGTGATTATACGATGCCGTGCGGTGCGTGCCGTCAGGTGCTTTCGGAATTTGCGGACGAGAATTGCCCGGTGTATCTTGCTAAAAGTGGAACGGAAATCAAAGCATATACACTTGGCGAGCTGTTGCCGTATGCGTTTGGAGGTATAAAATGATTTATTCTACAGATAAACAGTATCATATTGGACTAAGACACGGAGACTGCGGCAGATATGTCATATTGCCGGGCGACCCGAAGCGCTGCGCGAAAATCGCGGCATATTTTGACGATGCCGAGCTTGTGGCAGACAGCCGCGAGTATGTGACCTATACCGGGTATATTGACGGCGAAAAGGTCAGCGTAACAAGCACGGGAATCGGCGGCCCTTCTGCGGCGATTGCGGTCGAGGAGCTGGTGCGTTGCGGCGCGGATACGTTTATCCGCGTGGGAACCTGCGGCGGAATGTCGCTCGAGGTTTGCGGCGGCGATTTGGTCATCGCAACGGCATCTGTGCGCCAGGAGGGTACAACAAGAGAGTATGCGCCGATTGAGTTTCCGGCGGCAGCGGATTTTGAAGTAACGACGGCATTGGTGCAGGCGGCAAAGCGCACGGGCTACACCTATCACACCGGCATTGTGCAGTGCAAGGATTCGTTTTACGGGCAGCACGAGCCGGAGAAAATGCCGGTTTCGCACGAACTTTTGCATAAGTGGGAGGCGTACGGCAAACTCGGTGTAAAGGCATCGGAGATGGAGTCTGCAGCGCTGTTTGTGCTTGGCAGCTACTTAGATGTGCGTACGGGAACGGTACTACTCACCGTCGGCAATCAAAATCGACAGGACAAGGGCCTTGAAAATATTCTGCATCACGATACCGAGCCGGCAATTTTAACGGCGATTGAAGCGATAAGAGAATTGATAAGATTGGATAGGGAATAAAAAATTCAATACGTTATTGTGTCGTATAACGGCAAAAAAGAAACCCAAGTTGCATATGCAACTTGGGTTATGTTGTTTATAGCTTATCTTAGTTTAAGATTGTTATCTCTGTTTCCTTATCAAAGAGGTGAATCTTGTTCGGATCAAGTGCAATCTTAATGGTATCACCAATCTTGGATGTGGATCTCGGGTTAACACGTGCTGTGAATGCAACGCCTTCAATCTTGAGGTAGAGGTATGTCTCTGCGCCCATCATTTCTGTGATTTCAACGTTAGCGTTAACAACGGAATCTGCAGATGCGGAGATGAATGCTTCGTCATCGTGCAAATCTTCCGGACGGATACCCATTGTAACTTCCTTGCCGAAGTACTCAGCCGGGATAGAATCAACCTTACCTGCCGGCAGTTTAACCTTACTCTGACCAAATGTGAGGTATGCGTCGTTTTCAACCTTCTCAAGCTTTGCATCGATGAAGTTCATCTGCGGGCTACCAATAAAGCCGGCAACGAACTTGTTCGCCGGTGTGTTGTAGAGGTTCATCGGGGAATCAACCTGCTGAACGATACCGTCCTTCATAACAACGATACGGCTACCCATTGTCATAGCTTCTGTCTGGTCATGTGTTACGTAGATAAAGGTTGTCTGCAGCTTCTGGTGCAGCTTACCAATCTCTGTTCTCATCTGTACACGCAGCTTAGCGTCGAGGTTAGAGAGCGGTTCGTCCATAAGGAATACCTTCGGCTCACGCACGATTGCACGACCGAGCGCAACACGCTGTCTCTGACCGCCGGAAAGTGCCTTCGGCTTTCTGTCGAGGAGATGCTCGATGTCAAGAATCTCAGCAGCTTCCTGAACGCGTCTTTTGATTTCATCACGCGGCATCTTACGGAGCTTAAGACCGAATGCCATGTTTTCGAATACTGTCATATGCGGATACAGAGCGTAGTTCTGGAAAACCATCGCGATATCTCTGTCCTTCGGGGCAACTTCGTTTACGAGTCTGCCGTCGATGTAGAGCTCACCGTCACTGATTTCTTCCAAACCTGCAATCATTCTCAAAGTTGTGGACTTACCGCAACCGGAAGGACCAACGAGGATGATAAATTCCTTGTCTGCGATCTCAAGGTTGAAGTCGCTTACTGCAACAACACCGCCCGAGTATCTTTTGTAAATGTTTTTTAAGCTTAAATCTGCCATTGATGGATACCCCTTTCCTTTTTGGAAAAAATATTGAAATTTCCGTACTTGAAAAATTCACTGTACATATTATAACATAATGAAAAAGCTTTTTACATAACCAAAGTAACCAAATTTGGAATGCCAAAATTATGCATGATGCACAAAAAACGGAGATATATAGAATATCTCCGTTTGGATGCTTAAATTATTCGGCTGCGTTCTTCTTTGCGTTTTCAATTACCTTGTCAACGATGTTTTTCGGCGCTTCTTCATAGCGAACGAAGTCAAACTCGAACATACCGCGTCCCTGTGTCATAGAGCGCAAATCCGTTGCATATTTGCTCATTTCCGCAACCGGTACTTCTGCTTCAACCACACCGCTGTTCATGCCCAAAATGCGGCCGCGGCGCTTGTTGATGTCGCCGATAACGTCACCCATGATGGCTTCCGGAACGGTTACGGTTAAGAAACCTACCGGCTCTAAGAGCACCGGATTTGCCTGTGCAAGACCGGTCTTATAAGCGAGACCTGCTGCAACCTTGAACGCCATTTCCGACGAGTCTACCGGATGGTAGGAGCCGTCTAAGAGCGTTGCCTTTAAGGAAACGACCGGATAGCCTGCGAGCACACCGTGCTCCATACAATCCTTTAAGCCCTTTTCAACTGCCGGGAAGTAGTTCTTCGGTACGCTGCCGCCGAATACGTTTTCGCAGAATTCGAGACCTTCGCCCGTGCCCGGCTCGAACTCAATCACAACGTGACCGTACTGACCGTGACCGCCAGACTGCTTCTTGTGTTTACCTTCTACCTTCGCGCGACCGCGGATGGCTTCTCTGTACGGCACAATCGGCGCTTCAAGCTTAGCATCTACTGCGTACTTGGTCTTAAGCTTACTTAAGATAATATCCAGATGCTGCTCGCCCTGACCGGAGAGAATCATCTGCTTCGTTTCTTTGTTATTTGTAAGACCGATGGTCGGGTCCTCCTCGCGCAGCTTTGCAAGACCCATGCTGATTTTTTCTTCGTCACCTTTTGCAAGCGGCAAAACAGCGAGCGAGATAATCGGCTTCGGATAGTCGATGCCTTCCAGCTTTACAAAGGTACCTGCCTTGCAGAGTGTATCACCGGTGCCGGTTACGGCAAGCTTGGTCACTGCACCGATATCGCCGGCAGAAACTTCACTTACCTCTACCTGCTTTTTGCCCTTAACGGCATAGAGTCTGCCGATTTTTTCGTTTGCGTCTCTGTTCGGGTTATAAACCGTAGTGTCCGCTTTGATTGTGCCGGAGAGCACACGGAAGATAGAGAGCTTACCAACGTACGGGTCGGCAACAGTTTTAAATACAACTGCAGCGAAGTCACCGTTCGGGTCGGCAGCGATTTCAATCGGGTTGCCATCCTTATCCTCGGCAACGCTTGCCTCGGCTTTAACCGGCGACGGCATATATTCTACCACCTTGTCCATAAAGAGCTCAACGCCCTTGCCGGATGCGGAATCACCTGCGAACACCGGTACGATTAAGTTTTCCTTAATACCGTTGCGGATGCCCTTCAAAATTTCTTCATCTGTGAAGGCTTCACCTTCAAAGTATTTTTCCATCAGCGCTTCGTCTGTTTCTGCAATCTGCTCCATCAGCGCTTCGCGCATTTGCTCTAAAATATCTTTATGACTGTCCGGTACCGGAATTTCAGTCGTCTTAAAGCCGTCTACTGCGTATGCCTTGCCGGATACGGTATCGATTACGGCGTTCATTATCTTGTTTTCGTCAATGACCGGAATGCTGAATGCGATAACGGCTGTACCGAAACGGCTCTTAATCTGCTCTAAGATACCTGCATAGTCTGCGTGTTCGTTTTCAACCTTGGAAATATAAATGGCAATCGGTAAATGGTGATTTGCAGCTGCGCGGAATGCTTTTTCTGTACCGACAGCCACACCGGTCTTACCGCTGACAGCGATTAATACGCAGTCTGCACCGCGCATACCTTCATATACGCCGCCGATAAAGTCAAAATATCCCGGGGTATCAATCAAATTCAGCTTACAGCCCTTCCACTCTGCAGGTGCCACTGCCGTACTGATTGAGAAATTGCGCTTTGTTTCTTCTGCATCAAAGTCCATTGCTGTGGTACCGTCTGCGACATTACCGAAACGGTCAATGGCGCCGGCGTGAAACAGAATGGCTTCACACAGCGTTGTCTTACCTGCACGACCGTGACCGGTGAAGCAGATATTTCTGATTTTGTCCATTGAATAATTACCCATGAAGATTACCCCCTTTGATTTGTGTATAGACATAAGATGTAATATTTTGAATAAGAAAATGCTTTACATTGCTTAAAGCTATACTATTAATATATTAAAAATTCGTGTTTGATTACAGATTTCCTTTTGGAATACTAACCAAGATTTCATTTGGTAATTGTGCAAATTGCACAACAAAAATGGAGTCCGAGGTGGTTAATCGTACAAAAATGCTGATTGTGTGGGTTTTTGTCGAACTTTAAAAGAAAAAATATTTCCTTTTTTTCGGAAATGTTGTATACTAAGGTTATGAGGTGATGACATGAAAATTCAAACAGCAAATCACGGGCTTTGCGGGCGTGTGACCGTGCCGGGGGATAAATCCATTTCGCACAGAGGTGTGATGTTCGGCGCACTGTCAGACGGCGTGACCAAAATACACGGCTTTTTAAACGGTGCAGACTGTCTTTCTACCATTGACTGCTTTCGCAAGATGGGGATTGCTATTGAAATTGATGGCACGGAGGTTACCGTGCACGGCCGCGGCTTGCGCGGGTTAAAGGCACCGACAGAGATACTGTATACCGGCAATTCCGGCACGACGACGCGCCTTCTGTGTGGCATTTTGGCAGGGCAGAGCTTTACTGCTGAATTAGACGGTGATGCAACCATCCGCAAGCGTCCGATGGGGCGCATTGCGCTGCCGCTGAAGGCAATGGGGGCGCATATGGAGGGCGAGCTTTGTCCGCTCCGCGTTGGCGGCGCACCGCTTTCCGGTATTGAATACACCTTGCCGGTGGCATCGGCACAGCTGAAGTCGGCAATTATTTTGGCGGCGCTTTATGCCGAGGGACAGACGGTGATTACGGAGAAGGAAAAGAGCCGTGACCATACAGAGCGTATGCTGCGTTACATGGGCGCGGAGATTGAAAGCGACGGCAATGTGATAACCGTACAGCCTGCAAAGGAATTAAAGGCTGTAGAGTTTGACGTACCGGCGGATATTTCCTCGGCGGCATTCTTTATGGTGGCGGCGGCGATTGTGCCGAATTCGGAGATTACGGTATGCAATGTCGGCGTGAATCCCACGCGTACGGGCATTCTTGATGTGCTTTGTGAGATGGGTGCAGATATTACCGTTGCAAACGA
>JAFQPV010000044.1 GCA_017411585.1 Clostridia bacterium
GTTCACTCCGAGGATTTCCGCGGTAGCCGTCTGGAAACTGCCAAACAGAATGTTGGAACTCATATTGCTGCCGGTCATAAAGGAACCGAGCATACCGATAAACGGAGCCAGTGCCACGTACGCATTGCCCAGTGTTGCAGCAATGCCGTTTGCCAAAACCACTGTCTGGCCTGTGCCGGACATGATTTTGGACATGATTACAAGCGCTAATACGGCAATACTGGATGGACGTGCCATCTTCGCAGTTCTCTGGAACACGCGCTTAGCCCCGCCTTCCCCTATAAAACCGCAGGTGCGATAATAAAATAGTCCTGCGAGGGAAGAAATCAAAAGGAACATACTGGCGTGAGTGAACGGACTGAGTGGGGAAAACTGTTCGGATGCTTCGTTGACAAATCCGTAGCCGGTAACGGTCTCCGGGAATGAAAAACTCAGTTTGAAGCTGCCAAGCAGATTCTTTACCGGTCCTACCATCAGCACCACCAGCGTGATCGCAGAAAGCAGTATGTATGGAAGAATCGCCTGCAGCAGCGACATTCTGCTGCCTTCACTTTCGTCTTCCTCTGCCGGTTCTCTGCGTTCCATGATCCGGCTGTCCTCCAGACTCCATGGTTTCCCATAAAGACCGGTTCTGCCGAGAATCAAAATGCCAAACAGTGACAAACACGCCGGAATAAAGCATGCCACTGTTGTATTAATCTGTGTCATCAAAAGTTCGCCGCCGCCCTGCAGGGTGGATAAAACCAGAACTGCCGGAAGTCCTTTCTTTAGACCGCTTCCTTTTCCGTAAAACCAGCAAATGGACAGACCGATCGCTGCATTCCAGATCCACAGCAAAAGGGCTGCAAAAAAGGCCGTTGCCAAATACTGCTCACTTCCGACCGTCATTCCCGAGGTCATCGTCAGCGCATCCCAGGCGGCACCGAGCGTTCCGTATGTATTTCCCCAGGACTGGCCCATTGTACATACAACCATTGTATCTGCAAATACCTCGAAGATACCCCACATACCCTGAGCAACCGGCTCTTTAACGCTGGAGTTGGAGTGTACCATAACGGAAGAACCGAGACCTGCCTCGTTGGAGAATACACCGCGCTTGAAGCCCTGCTGCATTACCTTGGAAATTGCAACACCGCCTACACCGCCGGCTACTGCAACCGGATTAAATGCAGTTACGAAGATTGCCTTAAATGCCGGCAGAATCATAGCGTAGTTTACGCAAACGATTGCAACACTGCCGAGGATGAAGAGCACAACCATAAACGGTACTACCTTTTCTGCAAAGGAAGCAATTCTCTTTAAGCCGCCGAGTGTGATGAGTGCAGCGATTGCCACTAAGATGACACCGAGAATTACGGCATAAAGCGTTACACCGTCAAATACCTGCACATTCATAAGCGACTGAATCGGGAATGCGCTTTCAAGGTTGATAACGATTTTGTTAATCTGACCCATTGCGCCGATACCGAAGGAAGCGAGCAGCGTGAAGATGGAGAACAGAATTGCAAGAATCTTACCGATTTTCTTGCAGCCCTTCTTTGCGCCGAGACCGTCTTCAAGATAGTACATTGCGCCGCCGGACCATTCGCCGTCTGCATTCTTTCTTCTATAGAAGATACCGAGTACATTTTCAGAGTAGTTGGTCATCATACCTAAAAATGCTGCAACCCACATCCAGAAAACGGCACCCGGACCGCCGATTGCGATTGCCGCTGCAACGCCGGCGATGTTACCGACGCCGATGGTTGCTGCAAGCGCAGTACACAGTGCCTGGAACGGGGAGATGGTCTTGTCCTTTGTGTGACCGATTACATTTTTCTTAAAAAGACTGCCGATGGTGTTCTTCCACCAAAGGCGGATGTGCGACACCTGGAAAACTGCGGTTACAAGCGTTGTGAGCAAGCCTGTTGCGATAAGCAGGTACACACCGTAGTTCCAGACGAAGCCGTTGATGTCGTTGTTAAAGTTGGTGATCCATTCTAACATTTTGTAAAAACCCCCTATGAAATTTGTTTTTTTGGAGAAGCAACAAAAAAGATGTCCTCGAAAGGACATCTGCAAAACATTCAAATCAATATGCGCAAATGCGCAACATTGTTTTTGAAATAAGCTCTGTCCTTTTGCCTGAGAGATTTATGATTTTGCACCTTCGGCACTCACCTTTTGTGAGGTTCTCCAGAGAGCCATCCGTTCTCGGTTCGCAGCTGCGTCCCGAGCACTTCAACTGGCAATATTAAATTAACAAAAACGATTATACAGCATTGTTATTCTTTTGTCAACCCCTTTTGTGTAAAAAATGTAAATTTATGCGATTTTGTGTTTATTTATTTTGTAAAAGCTATTGACAATATAGGATTTTAAAGGTACAATATATAGTGTATATGCGTAAGTGCATATTGTGCGTTTAGTATTAGTATTATTATAATGAAAATGAAAAATGGGAAAACATGGCGGGCTGAGGACATATCCACCCGGTATTCTTGCTAGGCTTAGTTTATACACATTTTCTCGGTCGTTTACCGATTTAATACTGTTATAAAAGCAACAACAGAATAGGAAGGTATGTTAGACGCGCCGCCGGAAAAGGAGGTGCTGGACATGAACACTTTAGACTGGATTATTATAGCTGTATGTGCGGTTGTGGCAATTTTGGCAGCAGTCATCAGTTATAGTATTGCATTAAAAAAGGGTTATGACAAAAGAAAAAGTGAAGCTGAGCGCTCGATTGGCAGCGCAGAAGCAGAAGCAAAACGCATTGTAGACGACGCACAGAAGGCCGCAGAAAGCAAAAAAAGAGAAATTTTGCTTGAGGCGAAGGAAGAAAACCACAAGCTCCATATGGAATTTGACCGCGAGGTTAAGGAAAGAAGAAACGAGCTGACACGTCAGGAGCGCAGGCTGCAGCAAAAAGAGGAAACGCTCGACAAAAAGATTGAAGGTATTGAAGCTAAGGAAGAAAAGATTGCCAAGCGCGAAAAGGATTTAGAGGGCAAGGCAGAGGAACTTGAAAGACAAAAGCAGGCACAAATTGAGCTTTTGGAGAAGATTTCCGGCTTTACGGCTGAAGAAGCAAAGGCACAGCTTTTAGCAACTTTGGAAAGCCAGATTCGCCATGAGGCTGCAATGAAGCTGAAGGCAATCGAGGAGGAAACAAAGGAAGAAGCAGAGCGCAGAGCGAAGAACATCGTTGCGCATGCAATTCAGAGAGTTGCTGCTGACCACGTTGCAGAAACAACGGTTTCCGTTGTGCCGCTGCCGAACGATGAAATGAAGGGCAGAATTATTGGTCGTGAGGGTAGAAATATCCGCACACTTGAAACGCTGACCGGTATTGATTTGATTATCGATGATACACCGGAGGCAGTTGTTATTTCCGGCTTTGACCCGATTCGCCGTGAAATCGCGCGCGTATCGCTCGAACGCTTGATTGCAGACGGACGTATTCATCCGGCGCGCATCGAGGAAATGGTTGAAAAGTCGAGAAAAGAAATTGATGCTGAAATTAAGCAGGAGGGTGAGCGTGCGACCTTTGAAACAGGCGTACACGGCTTGCATCCTGAGGTGATTAAGCTGCTCGGTCGCTTGAAGTACAGAACAAGCTACGGACAGAACGTATTAAATCATGCAAAAGAGGTTTCCCACCTGGCAGGCGTTATGGCGGCAGAGCTCGGTGTAGATATCGCACTTGCAAAGCGCGCTGGTCTCTTGCACGACCTCGGTAAGTCTGTCGATCACGAGGTGGAGGGCTCGCACGTGCACATCGGTGCAGACCTCGCAAAGAAGTACAAGGAAAACAACGATGTCATCCATGCGATTATGGCGCACCACGGCGATGTTGAGCCGCAGACGGTTATCGCATCGATTGTACAGGCTTGTGATGCAATTTCCGCTGCAAGACCGGGTGCTAGAAGAGAAAATCTTGAAACCTACATCAAGCGTCTTGAAAAGCTTGAAGAGATTGCAAACTCCTTTAACGGTGTTGATAAGTCCTTTGCAATTCAGGCAGGCCGTGAGATTCGTATCATGGTGAAGCCGGAGGATGTTAAGGATGACGATGTAGCATTGCTCGCACGCGAAATTGTAAAGCGTGTTGAAGATGAGCTTGAGTATCTGGGTCAGATTAAGATTAATGTAATCCGTGAAACCAGAGCAATTGATTACGCAAAATAACAAAGAGTCCCTCGGGACTCTTTTTTTGCTTTTCTTTGTACGCTGGTTCTAATTATAAAAAGGTTAATTTTGTGTAATACTGCGTTGCAGAGATGAGCCCGTACGCAGAGTACTGTGCTTATCTCTGCGCATTGTCTTACAGCAAAATTCTCTCTTTTTATGCTGGTTATGGATGGTAATCTCTTCGCTAATTGTAATTGTAAAAAGGCTAATTTTGTGTAATACTGCGTTGGGGGCAGTTCGGCATACAAGAGTATAGCCGTCCTGCCGCCGCCTTGTCTTACAGCAAAATTCCTCTGTTTATGTTGGTTGTAGTTTTTTCAATCTTTCAACAACATCGTAGGGACCGGCCTCCCGGACGGTCCGCTTGTGCAGAATTGAACGGGCGATTCGGCAAGTCGCCTCTACGCACATCATTGCCAATGGCACATCATTTTTCTTTGACATATATGTAAAAGTTGGGTATAATAGATATATTGATGTTTTAGGTTAGAAAGGGAATGCAAATGAAGATTTTGTTTATCGGTGATGTGACCGGTGCGGTGGGGCGCGATATGCTGGCACGCGGACTGGAGGATTTGCAGTACACGCATAAAATAGACTTTACGATTGTCAATGCTGAGAATGCGGCACACGGGCGCGGTATGAGCTACAGCATCTGTGAAGAACTGATGGATATGGATGTTGATGTTATCACGATGGGCAATCACGTGTGGGACAATACAGAAATTTTTAAGGTATTCGATTGCTGTGACAGTGTTATTCGACCGGCAAATCTGCAGCCGAGTGTACCGGGCAAGGGCAGTGTGCTTACAGAGAAAAATGGTGTAAAGGTCGGCGTAATCAATCTTTTGGGGCAGGTCAACTGTCTGCCGTGTGACAATCCTTTTGCAGCAGCGGACCGCGAAATCGAGGCCTTGAAGGCAAAGGGTGCGCAAATCATTTTTGTGGATTTTCACGCAGAGGCGACAAGTGAAAAGGTTGCGATGGGACACTATTTAGACGGGCGCGCGAGTGCGGTGGTTGGTACGCATACGCATATACAGACGGCAGATGAAAAAATACTGCCGCGCGGCTGTGCTTATTTAACCGATGCCGGTATGACCGGACCGTATCATTCGATATTGGGCGTGAAGGTTGAAATTATTACGAAACGCTTTGTGACCGGACTTCCGCAGCGCTTTGAAGTGGCAGAAGGCAAAGGACAGATTAATGGCGTTGTTGTGGAAATAGATGAAAGCACAGGGAAAGCACAAGGCATTGAGCGCATTTCTTTTGTGGAGAAATAAGGGGGACATTATGCGTAAGTTGTTTTTGGTCGCACTTGCAACGATACTGTTGCTGAGTTGCGGTTGTAGTTTTACTGTAAAGCAAGAGGAAGCTGAAAAGCCGGAGACGGTCGGTCTGTATATGCAGGAAGGCTTTATACCGGAAAAAATTTTGGCGGCTTTTACAAAGGAGACGGGAATTAAGGTCAAATGCTATAATTTATCGGATGCAAAGGTGGTGCAAAAAAAGCTGGAGACCGGTATCAGTCCATTCGATTTAATTATTGGCGATAATATTATGCTGGAGTCTCTGAGCGCAGAGGCAGACGTTTTGCATACCGTTGATGCTTCTAAGCTTTCGAATTATGCGCAGGTTTCTGCCCATACAAAGGCACTTCCTGAATATGCGCGCGAATATGCCATACCTTATATGCGCACCTGCACAGTGTTTGTGCACGATGTGATGACGACACGCGCACCGATTACAAGCTATGCAAGTATGTGGGCACCGTATTTTAAGGAGAGAATTTCTGTTGCTGAAGCGCCACGTTTGATGACATCCATTGCGCTGAAGTCTAAAGGGCATCCAATCAATACGACAGAGGCTGCGCTGCTCGATGATGCTAAAAATACACTTTGTGCATTAAAGGACAATACATACACGATTAGTTCGACATCTCCTGCACAGGATGTTGCAAACGGGATCAGCAGCCTGGCAGTTGTTTGGGCGCAGGATGCCGGCGCGGCAAAACAGAAAAAGCCGGCGCTTGAAATTCTTTATCCAAGCGATGGCGCGTTGATGCAGATGACTTGTATGATGATTTCAAAGACAGCGCCGAATATGGAAAACGCGTATCTTTTGGCAGATTATTTGCTGCGCGCCGACAACAGTGTGCAGGCTTGTATGGCAACAAAAATGGAGAGCCTGAATGCAGAGGCGGCAGATGATGCAAATGATGCTTATCTTAGCATACCGGCTGTGCATATGGGCAAAAAGCACGATGCTACTGCGGAGTATTTACACTATGTAGCGGATACGGAAATCTATGACGAAATTTGGAATGCGTTTGCGAAAACGCAGAAGACACGCGAAATTGAAGAGGAGAAGCAGGCAGAGGCTGCAGAAGAAACAGCTGCCGCTGTGCCATCTGATTCATAAGGTTTGCTGAAAGAAGGAAATTTAGATGTTTTCGCAGGAATTTAAAGTCAGATACAGTGATATCGGCCCAGAAGGGTATGCAGAGCTTGCGCAGATTATGGCGTGGTTTCAGGATGCCGCAACGGACCATTCCGAAGCGGTCGGTTACGGCGCATCTGTGCTCAAGAAAATGGGTGCGGCGTGGATTGTGCTAAACTGGGATGTAACAATGTTTGGTCGCGTGTACTACAATCAGCGCGTGTGCGTTGAAACATGGGCATCCGGCTTTGCATCGATGTATGGGCACCGAATGTTTAATTTGAAGGATGAAAATGGGGAGATACTTGCAACCGGTGAATCTGTCTGGCTGCTTTATGACTTAAATCAAAATAAATTCCGCAAGGTGACCGATGAGATGTGCTTGCGTTATGGCTGTGACACAAAAATGCCGTCCGAGGTATTGAAAAAATGGAAGCTATCTGCGCCGGAGATTGTAAATAAGAGCGCACAGTGGACGGTGCGTCGCAGTGATACGGATACCAATCAGCATACAAACAATGTAAGCTATGTGCGTTTTTTAATCGATAGCGTCGACAATGGCGGTGCGCTTACCCATATGTGTGTAACGTACAAAAAGGCGTTGTATTTAAATGAAAATGCACAATTGGATATCGGAGACGGCTGCGCCGTGATTTCGCGTGACGGCGAAGTATGCACGCTATTTGAATTTGAATAAATTAAAAACTTTTCTTGCAATAAACTGCCCCAAATTGTGCGGATAGCACGATTTGGGGCAGCTTATGTATCGGGGATAACTTATTTAAATAATTTGCTTTTTTCAATTGCACCTGCAAGCGGTATGCCGAGCACGCCGCAGGAGAGAACTTCGCCGACAGCGACGGTTAAAAACAGATACCACATTGCATCGGTTAAGCCATACACATAGGTGAGCACAAACGGCACAATCAGTGTGTTTGCTAAAATCGGAAAAATCGGTGCAAGCCATTTGCTTTTTTTAGAAAGGTAGCGCGTGCCGAGCGCGCCGAGCAGGGTGGCAAGCGTGCCGAAAATGACATCCCAGAGCGCACAGCCGGTCAGTAGGTTTGCTAAAAGGCAACCGAGTGTCAGGCCGGGAATTGCTGCTGCCGTAAAGAGCGGCAGAACGGTGAGTGCTTCGGAAAAACGGATTTGAATTGCGCCGCTGGCGAGGCCTAAAAGGTTTGCAAGATATGTCAGCGCAACATAGAGCGCCGCAATGAGCGACGCCTGGGTTATGGCTTTTGTCTTTTTCATTTTTTCTGTCTCCCTTAGTTTTGATTTAAGTGAGGATGGTTTCGAACTCACTGCGAAGCAGTATAGCACAGGTTTATCTTTTTTTCAAGTTTTTTCGATAAGTGGCAGGTGTTGTTGAAAAATTATTTTTAAATATTGCAGAAAACTGTGCATTTGTCGCAAAGCCGCATTGCTCTGCAATAGCGGCAATGCTGAGTGAAGTGGTTTCTAAAAGATATTTTGCACGCGACAGGCGGCGCGCAATCATATAGTCACGCGGGGCTTTACCCATTTTTTCCTTGAAGATATGCCGGAAACGGTCATAGCTGTAATTGGAGTCGGCGGCAAGCTTTTGAAAGTCAATCTTGGATGCGTAATGTGTGTCAATATAAAATGCGGCAGATTCGATATCACCGATGGGATAGTATATCGGTTCTGTACGAGAAAATAAAATCAGTGCCTCGCCGAGCAGATGCGTCAGCATTTGCATACGGTGCGGGCGGGATGCAGCGATTTCTTCACGCATACGCATAAATAGCTTGCGGATATTTTCGTCTTTGATATAGTATACGGCACTTTCATTAAAAATGGGCATCGTCGTTGTAAGACGCACGAATATAACTTCGCTTTGTTCGGCATATAGCTTGTCGTGCGGTGTGCCCGGCAAAACGACAGACAGCGAATTGCTGTTAAAGTGAAAGTTTTTACCGCCGATATTTTCAAAACCGATGCCATAGAGATGGAACACAAGCTCAATGGTTCTGTGGGTTTCAATTCTTACGTGCTGCCCCTTCCAATGACGATGGTGTTTTATGCCTAAGATATGAATGTTTTCCTGCATATCAGCACCTCCCTTTTCTAAAGAATATCATTTTATGAATGAAAAGTAAAGCATTTCGTAGCCAAAACATATAAAAAATACAATTAAAACAGATATAGAAGAATATTTTCGTTTGTGCTATAATGAAACCAGAAACTAAAATGAGCGGAGGTTAAATTTTATGAAAACAACACAACGCATTTTAGCTGTCCTGTTGGCAGCGGTGATGTGCATCTCTTTGATGCCGACGTTTGCGGGTGCAATGGTAAAGGATATGCCGAAAAAACCGACACGCTACACGGGCGGCAAGATTGATTTGAGCAAGGCGGAACACCTTGTGTTCTCGGATGACTTTGAAAGCTACTATCCGGGCAACAAGCCGCGCGGCGTCGCAAACGATATAAACCAGTGGTCAAAAATCACATCGAAAGATTATGCGAAGGTCATTATTGCGGCGAGTGAGTACAATCCGGAAAATCAGTACCTGCTGTTTGAGGTTATTCCGGAGCATGCGGACAAGGCCGGTCCTGCCGTGCAGAAGTCTTTTAATATTTTCGGACACAAGCCGGTCATTTATGTGGAATTTGCACATAGTAAGATGGGCGGCAAGCGCTTAAATCTCCGCATTGCTGATAGCGTAGGCACGCGTTTTGCTTTTAACCTGGCTGAGCAAAGCTTTGAAACGGCTTACGTTACAGCGGCGCTCGATTTTGAAAAGATGGTGTTCGAGCTTTACCTGGATGGTAAATGCGTAGATACCAAAGATATTCCGTCGGACTGGGATTTTGAAAACAATTTTACAATCGCTCTGCAGGGCACGCTGCAGCCGGGCGAAAAGATGGCGATTGACGATGTAAAATTCTACTCCAGCATCACAGAGTTCGGCAAAGCGCCGATTCCGGATGTGGAAAGTGAGTTTAAAGGCGATACAGCAATTTTAGACAGTCTGCGCACAGGGCATCCGCGCCTTTGGTTTAATGAGGAAAATACATTTGAGGACTTAAAGGAAAGAATTGTCGCAAGTGAATATTTGACGGCAGTGTATGAAAAATTTAAAGTGGGTGTGGATGAGAACCATTTGGCTGCAAAGCCGTTTGAAAAGGTGGTTTCCTCCGACCGTTCGCCGTACCTTTCCTGGGCACGAAGCACAGAAAATCGCTTGATCGGTTTGGCGTTCTTGCATGCGATGACCGGCGAGGATGCATACAAGGACCGCGCGCTTGAGGAAATGAAGAGCGTGTTTGAAATCGGCAACTGGATTAACGGCTCTGCGCTTGCGGTTTCCGAAATGAGTACAGGTATAGCGCTGGCGTATGACTGGATGTATAATGACCTGACGGCGGCGGAAAGAAAGTTTATCGAAGAAGGGCTTTTGGAAAACGCACTTGTCGATATGGCAAAATCCTTTGCCGGCAAGGGCGGCATTAACAACTATATGAACGATACCGGCAATAACCGCGGTGTTGTAAATGATGGCAGTGCGATTATCGCGGCGCTTGCGATGTACGAGGTGTATCCGAACTGTATGAGCCTGATTTTGGACGGTGCAGGTAAGAAAATGCCGGAGTCTATGGTGTGCTATGAGCCGGAGGGCGCTTGGTATGAGGGTATCAGCTACTGGAACCTGACCACACGCTATGCGGCATTTACCACCGAGGCGATTAACACGGCAGTGAAGCCGGGACATGCAATTCCGAAGGTGCTTGATTTTTCAAACGAGCCGGGCTTTGCACAGACGGCGGAATATGTAATGTATTCCAATGGCCCGGTTGGTGCGTTCAACTACGGTGATGCGAGTCCGGAGCCGCTTAAGACCGGTCCTTTATACTGGCTTGCAAATCAGTTTAATCAGCCGGCATATGCGGCATATCAGTACAATAACTTTGATGCAAACACAATGCCGAGCGGGTATTTATCCAATCAGCTGTTTTTGCTTATGAATATGGATGTTGCTGACACAGATGCATCGCAGTTTGCATATTTTCCGCTCGGACGCTTGTATTCGAGCGACTGGTGTGACATTATGCTGATGCGTAACTCCTGGCTTACGAACGATGCAACCTATATCGGTATCCAGGGCGGTCAGAACGGAGCGAGCCATTCGGTATATTCGCTCGGTAACTTTATGCTGCAGGCAAACGGCGAAACTTGGGTAACGATGCGCCCGAGATATAACTACGACTGGCCGGGCGAGCGTTATATGTACTATCAGGCGCGACCTGAAGGTTGGAACGTTATTGTATTTGACCCGGACAAAGACTGCGGTCAGGACCTTACCGGCACAGCAAAATCCGAAATTTTGGAAACCAACATCAACGGCACTTTCGGCAGAATGGATTTAAGCAAGGCTTATACCGAGCATGTGAGCGCCTACAAGCGCGGCGTGCGCATTGATAACCTGACGGGCGCGGCACTTGTGCAGGATGAAGTCAAGGGCAAGAAGACATTTGAGAGCGGTTATTGGTTTGCACATACTGATGCGGACATTACAATTGCGGAGGACGGCAAGAGCGCCATTTTAACTCAAAACGGCAAGCAGATGCTCGTGCGCATCGCGCAGGGCTTCGAGGGTGCAAAATTAGAGGTGATGGAAGCAAAAGCACTGCCGACCAGCCCGACACCGCCGATTGATGTAAACAGAGACTACGGCAAAAAGCTTGCAATTTCTATTGCAGGGCAGAAGGACTTTACGCTTGCGGTGGAATTCATTCCGCTGAAGAAGGGTGAAGCAGATGCAGCAAGTCCGTTTGCGGCAGAGGCGATTGCGGATTGGAAGCTTGACATTGAAACAGAAGCAAGACCGGAGCTTTGGAACACGGTTTGCCTGTTTGTCGACAAGGCAAACGCCTATGCAGGCAACGA
>JAFQPV010000045.1 GCA_017411585.1 Clostridia bacterium
AAAGCTGACTGCCGAAAAGCAAGTCAGCAGCACAGCTAAAGCTAAAGATAAAGAAATAAATTTTTTCATTTTTTTCTCCTTAATATTCGTAATCAGCAACACATCTGCCGATATTTACGGCGCGAATATAAGCGGCAACCTTTAAATGCTCTTCATTATTCTGATAAGCATTCAAATCTTCCTTTGTTTTAAAATCCGTTACAAGGCAAACATCATACGCCATATCGCTTTCATTAAAATTTACACCAACCTGCAAATTTACAATTTCATTAATCAAAGCAGGTAACGTCTCTAAAGATGTTTTAATCTTTAAAGCTATTTCTCTTTTATTCAGTCCATCCTTTTCCTCCGGTAATTTCCACATTACAATATGCTTAATCATAATTTTTTCCTTCCTTTATTTATAAATATTTGTACTTCTAATTTTTATTATAAGGAATTATAAAAATTTGTCAATTCTTTTATATATATTCTTTCTTTTTTTACTTGCACTTTTCTATATTTTTTGTTATAATTAGTCTGTATATGTATGATTGGAATTGCTATGATTTATTTACATTTTATATATAAATGAATATATATTATGTAAACCACAATATATAGTTATATTTTTTTAATACTGCAATATATTTTCAGTTTTAATCACATTTTTATCCACAAATCAGTTTTAAAAAAATCCGATTTTACTGCGGTTTTGAGAAGTTATACACATTTGTGCATAACTATGTGGAAAACTTTTATAAAAACGTTATATATACTATTTATTGTTTTTAGGAGTTTTATAATATGGATGTTAAAAAAATTTGGGAAGATACACTTGAATTAATTGAGCCTTCTGTTACCTCTGTTGTATTCAATACATGGTTTAAGGATGCAAAACCAATATCAATTGAAGAAGATACACTCGTTCTTTCGATGACGAATGAATTGATGTCTAAAATGTTGAAGAGATACAGCGCATTAATTCAAAATGCATTGCAATCTGTGACCGGAAAATGGTTAATGATTGAATTTACAGAGGGTTTAAAACCGGTAAATATCGTAAAGGGTACATTAAATACAGAACAGAACACTGCACCAACCGTCAGCTATTTAAATCCAAAATATACATTTGATTCTTTTGTTGTCGGTAATTCCAACCGTTATGCACATGCAGTATCAGTCGCAGTCGGCGAAGCTCCCGGAGAAGTTTATAACCCGCTTTTGATTTACGGCGGCAGCGGTCTGGGTAAAACGCATTTGATGCAAGCAATTGCAAATTATGCGCATGACAACAATCCGGATATGAAAATTGTATATATTTCTTCTGAAAAATTTACAAACGAATTGATTTCCGCAATTACAACACGTTCCACAGCACAATTTCGAAATAAATACAGAAATGTGGATATGCTTTTGATTGATGATGTGCAGTTTTTAGAAGGTAAGGAAATGGCACAGGAAGAATTTTTCCACACTTTTAATGATTTACATGATACAAATAAACAAATTATTATGACAAGTGACCGTCATCCGCGTGAGATTAAAATTGAAGAAAGATTGCAATCCAGATTTGTCAGCGGTTGTCTTGCAGATATTCAGCCACCGGATTACGAAACAAGAATTGCAATCCTTCAAAAAAAGGCAGAAGGCGAAGAAATCGAAATTCCATATGATGTTTACTGTTATATGGCAGACAGCATTAAATCAAATATAAGAGAACTTGAAGGTGCATTAACAAGAATTTTATCCTATGCAAAAATAACAGGAAAAACGCTTGATCTTGCACTGGCGGAAGAAGCACTCAGTGCAGTAATTCAGCGCGAAGGTGTTGTTCGCATCACAGCTAAATCTATAAATGATGCTGTTTCTAAATATTATAATATTCCGATTGCCGATATAAAAGGTAAACGTAAAACACAAGATATATCTGATGCACGACAAATGGCAATGTATCTTTGTCGTGAGCTGACAGATATGAGCTTTGTTGTTATCGGTAAAGAATACGGAAACCGTCATTATACAACCGTTATGCATGCAGTAGATAATATAAAAAAGAATATGGAAAATGATTCTGAACTCTACAACACTGCAGAAACATTAAAAAAACAACTTAGAACAATTTTAAATTAATTTTATCCATACTCTTATATGGAAATGTGTGTATCATAATATGGATGAAATATGAATTGTGCATTATGTGGAAATATATTTTTATTTTTTCATAAGATTTACACACTATAAAATAATCATTATCGCTTAGAGTAGCAAGTATTTTAGAAAATTATACATATTTTCCATATACCCTACTACTAAAGCTACTAAATATAAATATTATTATTATTTATAAAAGAATTTACGAAAAAAGGAATGGATTAAAAAATGAAATTTATCTGTGACAAGAACAATTTATCAGATGCAATCAATACAGTACAAAAAGCTGTTTCTCAAAAATCTACATTACCTGTATTAGAAGGTATTTTAATTGAATGCGGTGAAGGAAAAATTATTTTAACCGGTAATGACTTGGAAATCGGCATCCGTTATGAATGTCCTGCACAGATATTAGAAGAAGGCACTATTGTATTGAATTCCAGAATGTTCGGTGATATTGTTCGTAAGCTTCCGGATGCTCCGGTACAGATTGAATCGGATGATAAATATCTTACAAAAATTGTTTGCGGTAATGTAAAATTTGATATTTCCGGTATTGATCCGCAGGAATTTCCCCGTATTTCAGACATTAACCGTGATTTTTCCTTTAATATTAAAAGTAATGTTTTAAGAAGCATTATTAAACAGACAATTTATGTAATTCCACAAACTTCTACCAGACCGGTATTAACAGGCGCTTATTTTGAAGTGGAAAATAATAAACTTTCTGTTGTCGGTTCTGACCGCTTCCGTGTGGCTATCCGAAATGAAATGATTGATGAAACAAACAAAAATTTCAGTGCAATTATTCCGGTGCGTACACTTGGTGAGCTTTTAAAAATTGTGAAAGATGACGATACTTATTTAAGAATGTATTTTTCTGATAAAAATGTATTGTTTGAATTTGATGATTTTATTGTTCTTTCAAGATTACGTGACGGTGAATATATAAATTATAAGAATGCAATTCCGCAGCAATATGCATTCACTGTGAAATGTAATGTTGCAGATTTAGAAAATGCGGTTGACCGCGCATCTTTGATTATTTCGAACGAATCGGTAAAAAGTCCGCTCACATTAAATATTCGTACCGGTGAAATTGAAATCAGCTGTAGCTCTGCTTCCGGTAAGATTAATGATGTAATTTCTGTGGATTGTGACTGTGAACCTTTTGAAATAAAGTTCAATTTAAAGTTCCTTTTAGATTCACTGAAAAACTGTGACTGTGAAGAAATTCATATGAAGTTTATTACTTCCGGCAGTCCTTGTGTTATGGAACCGGTAGAAGGTAATGAATTTATGTATCTTGTTTTACCGATGCTGAAATAAGGAATAGATTATGGAAAAATTAAATGTAAAAATTACAACAGAATATATAAAATTGGATCAACTTTTAAAGTTTTCCGGTGTAGCAGAAACAGGTGCTGATGCAAAGGATATGATTTTATCGGAAATGGTGTATTATGATGGTGAAAAATGTACTATGCGCGGTAAAAAAATCAGATCTGGTGATAAAGTGCTTGTTGAATTTGAAGATACAGATGTTTTAATTACGGTTGAATAAATTATGTATATAAAAACACTGAAAATTAAAGATTTCAGAAATTATGAATTTGCTGTACTTTCTTTAGATCCGAAAACAAATATTATATACGGTAATAATGCACAGGGGAAAACAAATATTTTAGAATCTGTTTTTGTTTTTTGTAGTGGTCGTTCACATCGGCGTGCTGATGACGGAGAAATGATTCGTGAGGGTGCACAAAGTGCATGTATTGAAATTCGTTTTTGCGATGAAGCTCGTGAATATGAAGGAAAAATGATTATGCAAAGCGGCAAAAAGAAGCTTGTTTCCTTTAATGGTGTTTCACTTAAGAAAATCAGTCAAATCGCAAATTATATTAATGCTGTTATTTTTTCTCCTGAGGATTTAAATATTATAAAAGGCGGTCCCGGTGAACGCAGACGTTTTATGGATATGGCGCTTAGCCAGTTAAAGCCGAATTATGTATCTGTTTTAAACGACTATTTAAAAGTTCTTAAGCAGAGAAATAATCTTTTAAAAAAATTAAATCCGGATACAGCAGCGGCAGAAACATTAGATGTATGGGATGAATCTTTAGCAGATTTAGGTACAAAGATAACAATGTACCGTAAGGAATTTATTGATTTTTTAAAGCCGTTTGTAAAAAATATATATGCTGAGCTTTCAAATGAAAAATTAGATTTAGATTATGATTCTAATATAACCGATCAATTTGAAAGTTATGAGATCATAAAAGAAAATATGCTTTCGTTACTGAAAAAAAATCGACGCCGTGATATGGAAACAAAAATTTCAAATGTCGGTGTACACAGAGATGATATTTTATTTTCAATTGACGGAAGAGATTTAAAAATTTACGGTTCACAAGGGCAGCACAGGAGTGTTGTTTTATGTTTAAAGCTTGCGCAAACTGAAGCTGTTTACAGTGTGAAAAAGACATATCCGATTATTTTACTTGATGATATTATGAGTGAACTGGATAAAAACAGACGTGATTATTTTGCAGGTAAAATAAAAAATAAACAAGTGATTTTAACTTGTACAGATAGAGATGAAACACAAAAGGATGCTCGTTATTTTTATGTAAAGTCGGGGCGGGTAAGGCAGGAGAAGTGAAATGTATTTACATTTAGGATCTGATGTTGTCGTTTCAAAATCAGATATCATTGCTGTGCTTGACCTTGAAACGACAAGTGTATCCAAAAGAACACAAAAATTTTTAGAAACTGCGCAAAAAAGTGGTAGAGTTATTGATGTAAGTATTGGTGATTTACCGAAAAGCTATGTTTTGTGTGGGAGTAAAGAGAATTATAAGGTTTATGTTTCGCCGATTTCTGCACAAACGCTGCATAAACGTGCGATGGAACATATTTGGTAAAAAGCCAAATGGGAAAGGAAAGGAAAAATATGGAAGAAACGAAAGTAAATTCCAATTATGACGAAAGTAATATTCAAGTCTTGGAAGGACTTGAAGCTGTAAGAAAAAGACCGGGTATGTATATTGGGTCTACTTCAGTGCGCGGTTTACATCACTTAGTATATGAAATCGTGGATAATGCGATTGACGAAGCACTAGCCGGCTACTGTAAAAATATTTTGGTAGAGATTTTACCGGGAAATATTGTTAGTGTAACAGATGACGGTCGTGGTATTCCGGTTGGTATTCATCCAAAGATGGGTATTTCTACCCTTGAGGTTGTATTTACAATTCTGCATGCCGGCGGTAAATTCGGCGGTGGCGGATATAAGGTATCCGGTGGTTTGCACGGCGTTGGTTCGTCTGTTGTTAATGCGCTTTCTGAATATCTTGAAGTTGAGGTTATACATGACGGTGAGGTATATTATCAGAGATATGAGCGCGGTAAGAGCTGTGGTCCTGTGAAGGTAATTGATAAAGCGCCGGAAGGTAAAACCGGTACAAAGGTTACATTCAAAGCGGACGATACTGTTTTTGAAACAGTGGAATATGAATATGATGTACTTTTACAGCGTCTTCGTGAGCAGGCTTTCTTAAATGGCGGTGTAAGAATTGATTTTATTGATAAACGTGGCGAAGAAGTTGTTGAAAATAATCTCTATTATGAAGGCGGTATTCGCGAATATGTAAATTATTTAAATCAAAATAAGGTACCGATTCATGATGATATAATTTATTTTGATGGCAGTAAGGGCGATTCTTATGTTGAAATCGCAATGCAGTATACAGATAATTACAGTGAAGTACTTGTTTCTTTTGCAAATGATATTAAAACAACGGAAGGCGGTACGCACGAAGTTGGTTTTAAAACAGCAATTACCAGAGTATTTAATGAATATATTAAGAAGTATAATCTCATTAAAGAAAAGGATAAGGATTTAACACTTTCCGGTGAGGATGTTCGTGAAGGTCTTACTGCAATTATCAGTGTTAAAGTATCTGAACCGCAGTTTGAAGGTCAGACGAAGACAAAACTCGGTAATTCTGAGTTTCGTGGTATTGTAGATAAGACAGTTAGCGAAAAGTTTGCTGATTTCTTAGAAGAAAATCCGGGAACAGCGCGTATGATTATGGAAAAAGCCCTTTTGGCTTGTAAAGCGCGTGAGGCTGCAAGAAAAGCAAGAGAAAATACTAGAAAAGCAACCAATAACGGTGATTCAAGTCTTTTAGGAAAGCTTGCTAAGTGTTCCGGTAAGGACCCGACAAAAAATGAAATTTACATCGTAGAGGGTGACTCTGCAGGTGGTAGTGCAAAGCAGGGCAGAGATAGAAGTTTCCAAGCTATTCTCCCACTATGGGGTAAAATGTTAAATGTCGAAAAAGCTCGATTAGACAAAGTATACAGTAATGAAAAGCTTTTGCCGATTATTATGGCGCTTGGTGCAGGTATTGGTGATGAGTTTGATGTAAGCAAGCTTAAATATCATAAGGTTATTATTATGGCCGATGCCGATGTCGATGGTTCTCATATCCGTACCCTTCTTCTAACCTTCTTCTTTAGACATATGAGACCACTTATCGATGGTGGTTATGTATATCTTGCGCAGCCACCGCTGTTTAAAATTTGGAAGGGTAAGAATGTTAAGTATGCCTACAGCGATTACGAAATGCAGAGTATTATCGAAGAAATGGGCGGAAAATGCGATGTTCAGCGTTACAAGGGTCTTGGTGAAATGTCTCACACACAGCTTTGGGAAACAACGATGGACCCGGAAAAGCGTACAATGATGCGTGTAACTTTAGATGATGCAGTCTTAGCAGATGAAATGTTTACAATTCTGATGGGAGATAATGTTGAACCGCGTCGAGAGTTTATTGAAAAAAATGCAGCATCTGTAATGAATTTGGATATTTAAAATAAAAGGAATGTTTCACGTGAAACATTCCTTTTTATTTTTTTATAAAAAAGTGTTTCACGTGAAACACTTTATTTCGTTTTTTGCTTTACTATATCGACAATCTATGTTAAAATAGTATAGTAAATCTTATCGAAAGGTGATTTTATGGCGAAGATAATTGCTGTTGCAAACCAAAAGGGTGGCGTTGGAAAAACAACAACAGCGGTAAATTTATCGGCTGCGCTGGCATTTCGTAAAAAAAAGGTGCTTTTAGTCGATATGGACCCGCAGGGTAACGCAACCAGTGGTATTGGTATTAATAAATTTGAAGTAAAATGTTCCATATATGATTGTTTAATTAACGAAACACCTGCAAAAGAAGCAATTACAAAAACAGATATGA
Source organism: Clostridia bacterium (assembly GCA_017411585.1). GTDB lineage: Bacteria > Bacillota > Clostridia > UBA1381 > UMGS1253 > RGIG2041. The sequence goes on from JAFQPV010000045.1 coordinate 7,398, forward strand.
AGCATTTATATTGTATTCCTTCAAATATATCGCTTGCAGGTGCTGAAATTGAATTGGTTTCTTTGGATAACCGTGAATTTCGTTTAAAAGACAGTATAGAAAAAGTAAGCAAGCATTATGATTTTATTATTATAGATTGTCCGCCTTCACTTGGATTGGTGACATTAAATGCATTTACATGTGCTAATTCAATTTTAATTCCCATTCAGTGTGAATATTTTGCACTTGAAGGTCTGTCACAGCTGACAGCGACAATAAAACAAGTAAAAAAATCATTAAATCCACAGCTTAAAATTGAGGGTGTGCTGGCAACAATGTTTGATGGCAGAACAAACTTATCTTTGCAAGTGTTAGAAGAGCTTAAAAAGTTTTTTCCGGACGAGCTTTATGAGACGACGATTCCGAGAAATGTGCGTTTAAGTGAAGCACCGAGTTTTGGTGAATCCATTATTACCTATGATATTACATCTAAGGGTGCAGATGCATATGTTGCTCTTGCAAGTGAAGTTATTAAGGCAAATAAGTAGTGATTCCTAGAGAAAGGAAGGATGGAATATGGCAAAAGGCGGCTTGGGAAAAGGACTTGGCGCGCTTTTTACAAACGATACAAACCCGGTAACGGCGCCGTCTTTACCGGAAAAAGAATCTAAAGACAGTGTTATAATGTTAAAATTATCGCAGGTTGAGCCAAACCGCGAGCAGCCGAGAAAGGCATTCGACGAAGAAAAACTTGCTGCTTTAGCAGATTCTATTCGTGAGCATGGCGTAATTCAACCGATTTTAGTACAGGATATTGGAAACGGACAGTATCAGATTATTGCCGGTGAACGCCGTTGGCGTGCATCACGTATGGCAAAAATTAAAGAAATTCCGGCAATTGTGCGCACTTATGACGAACAAACTGTTATGGAAGTTGCGTTAATTGAGAATTTGCAGCGAGAAAATTTAAATCCTGTGGAAGAAGCGCTCGGTTATAAGTGTTTAATGGATGAATTTAATTTAACGCAGGAAAAAATTGCGCAACGTGTCGGAAAAAGTCGTCCGGCTGTTGCAAATGCATTGCGTATTCTTTCTTTGACGGAGAGCGTACAAAAAATGCTTTCTGACGGATTATTGTCCAGTGGACATGCAAGAGCAATATTGTCTCTGCAAACTGAAGTATTACAGGAGACATTGGCTGAACGTATTGTTCAAGAACAGTTAAGCGTTCGTCAAGCAGAAGCGCTTGCAAAAATATTGCCAAATGAAAAGAAAAAAGAAAAATTAAAAGACAAAAAAAAGTCAGTTTTGGATATTGAGCTTGAGCAGCTCCAAAAAAGTATCGGGAACCGTCTTGGTACAAAAGTACAAATCATAAACGGCGCAAAAAAGGGTAAAATAGAAATTGAATATTATGGCGGCGATGATTTGGAAAGAATTTTAAAATTATTACAATTATAGTCAAAAAATGACAAAAAATGGATGTATTGTATTTAAAAAATATAATTAGGTCTATGTAAAGATATAATTTTAATAGTTTTTTAAATACAGCGCATTTTAGAGGCGTTTTAGACGAATTATAAAAAACACCTTAAATTTCTAAAGAGAATTGAAAAGGGACGGTGAATTTTTGCCTTGATTGAATTTTTTTCAAATACAACGAATGTAATTTATGCTTTGGTGTTGGCAGATATTCTTTTATTGATTATTTTGATTGCTGTTATTCGGGTGACATTATATAATAATCGAAAATTAAAACGAATTTTGAAAAATTGTTCAACCGGAAAGCTGGACGAAACCATAGTTTTGTATTATAATAAGCTAGATGAGTTAACTCAAGATATACATGCAACACTTGAAGATTTCAAAAAGCTTGAACGTATCAACGATGCCGGGAGAATGAAAATTGGTTATTTAAGATACGATGCCTTTGATACTATGTCAAACGAACTAAGTTACAGCTTTGCAATATTAGATGAGAAAGATTCTGGGTTTGTGGTTAGTGGTATTTTCGGACGTGACATATCAAATACTTATTTAAAGCCGGTTGTTCAGGGGAAAAGTACGATTACACTTTCCGAAGAGGAAGAACGTGCAATTTCTTATGCACAGCAAAATTATCAAAGTAAGCTAAATTGACGAAAAGGATGATAAACAGATGAAAAAGAGTACAAAAACCTTATGGATTTATACAGCAGTACTGTTTTCAATTGCAATTTTATTGATTTTGGTGACAACTTTCACGCAGAGTAAAATTGTAGATGATGACGGTAATTTAAGTGTTCTCGGTTCTTTGACGGCGACATCGAAGCAGAAAATCAATAATTTGCAGGAAATTAATCTGCAGCTTACAAATGAATTGAATGCTTTAAAGCAAACGCAGGAAGAAACACAAGCTGCTTTAGATACAGCAAATCAGTCTCTGCAGGATGAACAGGCTGTCAAGGAAAAGGTTGCAAAGCTTTACAAAGCTTATGCAGATGATGACTATGAAACAATGAAAGCTATGTTGGAGGAAGTGTCTCAGACACAGGTTGATGAGCGCATTCCAACACTTTATAAAAGAGTTAAAAATGCAATTGCAGAATACGAAGAATAATGAATTACATACACAGAAAGGACTGAAAAAACATGATTGATATGAAATTAATCAGAACAAATCCGGAGCTGGTTAAGGAGAATATTAAAAAGAAGTTCCAGGATGAAAAACTTGTTTTAGTTGATGAGGTTATTGAATTTGATAAGCAGTTCAGAGAAGCAAAACAGCGCTGTGATTATCTCAGAAGCCAAAGAAACACTATCAGTAAGCAGATTGGTGCATTAATGGCACAGGGTAAGCGCGATGAGGCTGAACAGACCAAAAAGCAGGTTAGCGATATGGCAGGTGAGCTTGCTGAATTGGAAGAAAAGATTACGGTTTTAGAAGAAAAAATTCGTGAACGTATGCTTGTAATTCCGAATATTATCGACGATTCTGTGCCGATTGGTAAGGATGACAGCGAAAATGTGGAAGTACAGCGTTACGGTGAACCGGCAGTTCCGGATTATGAGGTGCCGTATCATGTAGATATTATGGAAAGCCTCAACGGCATTGATTTAGACAGTGCACGTCGCACCAGTGGTAACGGTTTTTACTACCTCAAGGGTAATATTGCACGTTTGCATTCTGCAATTTTATCTTATGCACGTGACTTTATGATTGATCGCGGTTTTACATACTATATTCCGCCGTTTATGATAAGAAGCAATGTTGTTACCGGCGTTATGAGCTTTGCTGAAATGGAAAATATGATGTATAAAATTGAGGGAGAAGATTTGTACTTAATCGGTACAAGTGAGCACTCGATGATTGGTAAATTTATCGATACAGCACTTGATGAAGAAGAGCTGCCGCAGGCACTTACAAGCTATTCGCCGTGTTTTAGAAAAGAAGTTGGTGCACATGGTATTGAAGAGCGTGGTGTGTACAGAATTCATCAGTTCGAGAAGCAGGAAATGGTTGTAGTATGTAAGCCTGAGGAAAGCCCGGAATGGTTTGAAAAGCTTTACAACAACACAGTAGATTTCTTTAGAACACTGGATATTCCGGTACGCACACTGGAATGCTGCTCCGGTGACTTGGCAGATTTAAAGGTGAAGAGTATTGACGTTGAGGCATGGTCGCCGCGCCAACAGAAGTACTTTGAGGTTGGCAGCTGCTCGAACCTTGGTGATGCGCAGGCACGCCGTCTTGGTATCCGTGTAAAGAATAAGGAAACCGGAAATTACTTCCCGCATACCTTGAATAACACGGTTGTAGCACCGCCGCGCATGTTGATTGCATTCCTCGAGAATAACTTGAGAGAAGACGGTTCAATTGCAATTCCGAAAGCACTTTCCCCATATATGGGCGGTATGACGGAAATAAGATAAGTGAATAAAAATATGGGGCGAACATTGTTCGCCCTGCTTTTTGGAGAAAAACATTATGAGAATGAGAAGAAAGAAAAACCGCGATGCGCGGTTTGAAAGAAATATAGATATTGCAGTAACGGATCCATTTTCTTTGAAAGGTAAATGGCATACGTTTTTCGGAAATTCTAATCCAATTCATTTGGAAATCGGTTGCGGCAAGGGTAAATTTATTATGGAGACTGCACAGAAAAATCCGGAAATCAATTATGTTGCTGTTGAGGTTTGCCTGGATGTTATCATTATCGCTATGGAAAAAGTTAAAGCGGCAGGCGTCACAAATGTACGTTTTATCAATTTTGATGCTAAAGACATTTGTGAGGTATTTGAAGAAAATGAAATTGACCGCATTTATCTGAATTTCAGCGACCCGTGGAAGAAAGCAAAACAGGCAAAGCGCCGTTTAACATATCGCACCTTCCTTGAAAAATATGCTGTTGTATTAAAAGAAAGCGGTAGTGTTCATTTTAAGACAGATAATCGCCCGCTGTTTGATTTTTCTTTGGAAGAGTTTGAAAGTGTAGAAGCAGAAATCAGGGAGCTTAGCTTTGATTTGCACAACAGTGAATATGAAAAAGATAATGTACATACGGAGTACGAAGATAATTTCTCAGCAAAGGGATTTCCGATAAATCGCTGTGTAGTAAAATTGAAGAAAAAAGAAAATACAGAAGAAAAAGAAGGTTGATTTCAACCTTCTTTTTCTAATTATTCATCTTCTTTTGCCATTTGTTCATATAGCTTTTTTGCTGTATAATAAGCCATTTTCGGCTGACGGTATTCGTTGACAAGACCTTTGTTATTGAAAGTGCGCGGTCTGCTCATCGCCTGCGCCGTGCGTACGCGGATATCACAGTATTGCCATATCATCATTCCGCCGACTTCTGGATGTTTTCTGAAGATTTCCATAGACTTTTCTAAGATTTCACACTGATACTGTTCACTCCATTTCGGCGACTCAAAGCTGGATTGACCGTAAATGCCGCCACCGCCGAATTCACTGATCATAATCGGCAATTCAGGGATGTTTTGTTCTTTTAGATATGTGTTGAATTTATTAAAAAAGCTTTCCCATTCTTCAACTTCATCACCATACCAGCCCGGATATCTGTTTACACAGATGAAATCGCATACTTTAAAGCAAATATCATCAAAAACCTTATCACTTGCGTAAGTAATCAGACGCGATGGGTCATCTGTGCGGTATTGTGTGGCCATTTTTTCCGTTAAACGGAGAAATGTTTTAGTTGAGGTTTCACATTCATTGTGTAGACCCCAAGTAAAAATAGACGGATGATTGTAGTTTTGCACAATCATTTCGTGCCCCATTTTTAAAATGGTATTTACAATATCTTCGTTTGCTGCTTGCTTTTCTTTGTAGTACCAAAGCGGAAGCTCGCTCCAAAACAGAATGCCGTATTCATCGCATAAATCTAAAAATGCACGGCTGTTTGGATAATGTGAGCCGCGGATCATATTGCAGCCCATATTTACGATGATGTCCATATCCTTTTTGGCGATGTGCAGCGGTAGTGCGTGTCCCCATTCCGGATGGTCCTCGTGGCGGTTTACACCGCGCAGATAGACCGGCTTATTGTTGATTTCGATACGTCTGCCGTTTACAGCGACTTTGCGAAAACCCGTACGTACGGAGGCTGCATCTGTATCACTTTCTAAAGAGAAGGTATACAGCTGCGGCGCGAGCACGTTCCAAAGTCGAATGTTTTCCAATGTAAACGCAATTTTATTTTTGCCGGCTTGTACATCTATGGTTTTTAGCGCTTTGTCGTCGGTAAAAAGTGTATAGGCATGAATACCTTCGCCGTAAGCGGAAAATTCCAACACGGCATTTGCTGTATGTAAATCTTCGGAAAGCGTATAGTGTACACACAAATCATCAACAAAGAATTCCGGTAAAGAGATAAGATATACCGGCCGAATAATGCCGCCGTATACTTTCCAGTCGCGAGTTTCATTTGGGACGGTGTTTTCATCGTCCACATAAGCATCTGCGCGGACAACGAGCGTGTGCGTACCGTCAGTTTTAAAATTTGTGTAAATACAAAAGCCGGTATATGCGCCTTTATGTATCAAAACCTCTTCCCCATCCAGATATACGGTACAATAATTGGAAACACCTTCAAATATAATTTTGGCATTTCCTTTTTTGGCAAAAAACTCTTTTTTGTAATAGCCTACACCCGTATAATCATAATAAGCAGGTGTGTTGTTCCAGCAAGATGGAACAGGCATAGTTATTGCATCATTCGGGAAAGTGTTTTCCCATGCTTCTTTTTTTCCTATGTTGTTTTTGTCAGCTTTAAATAGCCAAGCACCACCCAAATCCTGCGTAGCTGCTTGCCGCTTTATTCCGTATTCATACATTGACTTATACTCCTATAATGTTTATTTTTCTTTAGTATAGCATATATAAAAATATGATAAAATGTAATATTGTAAGATTATAATGTTAAAAAGTACGAATTTTTAGTTGTGTTTATTCATGTAATATGTTACTATGGTTATGAGGTGTTTTATATGCGCGGTTATACAATTTTAGATGCAGCACTGCAAAGTGCAGTATTTGAAATCCTATTTTATTCACAGGTTGAACATGATGCAGGCTGGCGCGAGCGCGGTAGTAAAACAAGTTGTGATATTTGGGTTGTGCGGCGCGGCAGTATGCGTGTTACTTATAAAAAGAAAACGTATACGCTGGCAGCGGGGGATGTATTTTTCTTAGAGCCGGATGTTTTATACAGCGCTGTTGGTGGTCCGCAAGGGTGTGCCTTTACATTTGTGCATTTTCGTGCACAGCTACAGGATAATCCAAATGTATTTGCGGGATTTGACCTGGGCGGAAAAACGGAAGCTGATGCAGTACGTGCAGAGGTATACGGTTTTGAAAATGCGTTAAATTCCGCAAAAAACGCAGAGCCAATGGCACAGTTTGCGCTCAAGGCTGCATTGATGCGCCTTTGTGCGCGTATGATTGCGCTTAAAGAAACCAAACAAAAGCCAATGGCACCGCTTGAACAGGTGTTAAATTACATCGATGCGAATTTATCGTGTGCACCGAGTGTTTCCGCGCTTGCATTACAAATGAATATGTCAGAAAAATATTTCATTTCCTATTTTAAAAAGCATATGGGCCAAACGCCGCATGCTTATATGACAGCGCAGAAAATGCAACGTGCCTATGCAATGCTTTATGCGCCGGATATGCAGGTGAAAGTGGTGGCGGAGTCTCTCGGATACTGTGATGCCTATGCTTTTTCGAAAGCATTTAAAGCATATTTTGGCATATCGCCTGCATTTGCGCATAAAAACAAAGGAAAAACAAAAAAGATTTTTGGCTAGAAGAGCATGGAAAATCGGAAAACACAGAAATTCTGTTTGAAAAATCTGTGTTTTTCTTTTTTTGTTTGTTTTTCTATTGACTTTTGTTTTGATTTGCTGTATGATAGTAAATGAGTAGGTGGAATTTTTGTATGAAATTGATATTATCAGATTTAGACGGCACTTTGCTCAGGGCAACCGAAAACAGAATATCTGAAAAAGCTTTAAATGCAATTTCCGGCTTGGAGTCAAAAGGCATTCGTTTTGCAATTGCCTCGGGTAGGGCGATAAGCGAGCTTTGGCACTTGTTTTCGAGAGTGCAGGATAAAATGTACTTTGTTGCATGTGACGGTGCTTTGATTTTTGAAGGTGAAAAGCTGATATTGGATGCACCGATGCAGAATATTGCACAGTTTGACAAGGCGCAATCCGTGCTTTTGCAAGGAAGATATATGACTTATGTGAAAGGACAGCCGGCATTTGTCCGAGAAATGAAATTGCATTATCGCGGTTATACGATAGAGTTTGAATCGGCATCGGAAATTGAAGAGCCAATTTATAAAGCGGTGGTTTTTGATCGAGCATTTCAGGTGCAGCAGCTTAATATGGTGTACAGCGACATACGCTTGGCAGAATATACCGCCGAAGGTGTTAATAAAGGCAGTGCAACCCGATTTTTATTAAAGCATTTTGGGGTTGATGCCTCTGAAGCAATGGCATTCGGAGACAATACAAATGATATACCGATGCTTTTAACGGTTGAGCATAGTGTTGCAGTCAGAAATGCAAAGCAAGCCGTACTAAAAATATGCAAAAATACAACGGACGATGTTGTACAAACCATAATGAGTATATAATAGAATTCATTTTCTGAAAGGAATGGATGTTATGCAAATTTATAATTTCCCAAGAATTGAAAAAAGTCCGCGAATCGGTCATTTGATTGACCATATGTTTAAGGAGATGCCACAAATTGAGGCAGACCGTGCGGAGTTGATGACAGAGTCATTTAAAAAGACGGAGTCGCTTCCTATGATTGAGCGTAAAGCGAAAGCGTTTCGTCACATTTTAGAAAATATTCCGGTGACCATTCGTCCGGAGGAGTTAATTGTCGGCAGCACAACCGTGCGCCCGCGCTCTTGTCAGACGTTCCCGGAATTTTCGTACGAATGGTTGGAGGCAGAGCTGGATACAGTGGCGACCAGAAGTGCCGATCCGTTCTATATTTCGGAGGAAAATAAGGCAAGGTTGAAGAAAATTCATCCATACTGGAAAGGCAGAACCACCAGTGAGCTTGCAACTTCCTATATGGAACCGGAAACATTGACAGCGATTGGTGCAAATATTTTTACGCCAGATAACTATTTCTACAATGGTGTTGGTCATGTGACGGTAAATTACGGTAAGATTTTAAAAATCGGTTATACCGGAATTATTGAAGAAGCAAAAGCGGCAATGGAAAAGCTTGACATTGGTGACGGCGATTATGTAGCAAGAAACAGCTTTTTGAAGGCAGTGATTGAAAGCTGTGAAGCGGCAATCACTTTTGCTAAGCGTTACAGTAAGCTGGCAGCGGATGAGGCAAGTGTATGCACGGATGCAAAGCGTGCATCAGAGCTTCGTCAAATCAGTGAAAACTGTGCACATGTACCGGCATACGGTGCAAGAAGCTTCTATGAGGCTTGTCAGTCGTTTTGGTTTATACAGATGTTAATTCAGACTGAGGGCAGCGGTCACTCCATCAGCCCGGGTCGTTTTGACCAGTATATGTATCCGTACTTTAAGGCGGATTATGAAGCAGGTAAGATTACACTTGAGCAGGCACAGGAGTATATCGACTGTATTTGGGTTAAGCTCAATGATGTCAATAAAGTGCGCGACCTTGCAAGTGCTGAAGGCTTTGCAGGCTACAGTGCATTCCAGAATTTAATTGCCGGCGGACAGACGCCGGATGGCAGAGATGCTACAAACGAGCTGTCCTTTATGTGTATTGAAGCGACAATGCACGTGCTGTTGCCGCAGCCATCGTTCTCGGTGCGCGTGTGGAACGGTTCTCCGCACGAATTTTTGGTGCGCGCTGCTGAGTTGACCCGTACGGGTGTAGGTCTTCCGGCGTACTACAATGACGAAGTGATTGTACCGGCGCTCTTGAATCGTGGCCTTACGCTGGAGGATGCACGTGACTATAACATCATCGGTTGTGTTGAGCCGCAGAAATCCGGTAAAACAGATGGTTGGCACGATGCTGCATTCTTTAATATGTGCCGTATTTCGGAGCTGGTATTTAACAACGGTATTGAAAACGGTAAAACTGTCAGCATTCAGACAGGCGATGTTACCAAAATGGAAACCTTTGAAGAATTCTTTAATGCGTATAAGGCACAGATGGAATATCAGATTAAGCTGATGGTCAATGCAGACAATGCAATTGATAAGGCGCATGCAGAGCGTGCTCCGCTTCCGTTCTTATCTTCTATGATTGAGGATTGTATCGGCAGAGGTAAGAGCGTACAGGAAGGCGGCGCAATTTACAACTTTACCGGTCCGCAGGGCTTTGGTATTGCGAATATGGCAGATGCGATGTATGCAGTAAAGAAACTTGTATTTGAAGAAAAGAAATTTACAATGGCAGAGCTGAAGGCTGCACTGGAAAGTAATTTTGGTGGCACAGACGGTGTAGATGCACAGAAGCTGACTACGGAAATTGCCCGTCAGCTGATGGCAACAGGCAAGACAGTCGGCGAAGAGGAAATTGCAAAGATTTATGCACAGGTCAGCGCAGCGCTTCCACAGGCGGCTTCCGGCAAAGGAGCGCAGATTTTAGAGGAAATCGAAAAGCTTGACCGTTTCGGTAATGACATTGAAGAGGTTGACCTTCTTGCACGTGAGGTTGCGTATACCTACACGAAGCCGGTTGAGAAATATACAAACCCGCGTGGCGGTCAGTACCAGGCAGGTCTTTACCCTGTTTCTGCGAATGTACCGCTTGGTGCACAGACTGGTGCAACTCCGGACGGCAGACTCGCTTTCACACCGGTTGCAGACGGCGTATCGCCGGTTGCCGGTCGCGATGTGAGCGGTCCGACAGCAGCAGCAAATTCGGTTGCAAAGCTTGACCACGGCATTGCTTCAAACGGTACACTTTTTAATATGAAGTTCCATCCGTCTGCACTTAAGGGCGAAAAGGGACTCGACAATTTCGTATCGCTTATCCGTGCGTTCTTTGATCAGAAGGGCAGCCATATGCAGTTTAATGTTGTCAGCCGCGAAACACTTTACGATGCACAGAAGCATCCGGAAAACTACAAAAATCTTGTTGTACGCGTTGCGGGCTATAGTGCACTGTTTACTTCGCTGTCGAAATCTTTGCAGGATGATATTATCCGCAGAACAGAGCAGAGCACATTCTAATTTATCTTTGGAGCGTATTTATGTTAGATAAACTCGGTGCCGTAAAAGGCAGAATCTTTAATATACAAAAATTTTCCGTCCATGACGGACCGGGCATTCGAACCATCGTGTTTTTGAAAGGTTGCGCTTTGCGTTGCCGTTGGTGCTGTAATCCGGAGTCGCAGGAATTTAAAATTCAGACGATGGTGCAAAACGGTAAGCCGAAAACCGTTGGTCAGGATGTTACGGTGGATGAAGTTATGGCGAAAATCATAAAGGATATGCCGTATTATAAGCGCAGTGGCGGCGGCGTGACGCTTTCGGGCGGCGAATCGCTTCTGCAACCGGAATTTGCATCAGCAATTTTACAGTCATGCAAGCTTTACGGCATCCATACCGCAATGGAATCGACAGGTTTTGCAAGCTTTGATGTTATTGAAAAGCTATTGCCATACTTGGATTTGTATCTGATGGATATCAAGCATATCGATTCTGAGAAACATGAGGCATTTACCACGAAGCCGAATAAACGCATTTTGGAAAATGCAAGAAAGATTGCAGAGTGTGCCAAAAAGCTGATTATCCGTGTGCCGGTGATTCCGACCTTTAATGATACGGAAGAGGAAATTGAAGCAATTGCAAGGTTTGCGGTATCGCTTCCGAATGTGAACGAAATTCACCTTCTTCCCTATCACCCATTCGGTTCGGACAAATATGCGGCGCTCGGCAGAGAATATACGATGCAGCATATTGTGACGCCGAGTGAGGCACATATGGAGAAACTGAAAGCCGTGTGTGAAAAAGTCGGTTTAAAGGCACAAATCGGAGGTTAAAACATGAACGAACTGACAATGCAGGATAAAATGCGCATTATACAAGAAATCGTTCCGGGTAAGCAGATTACTTTGGCACATATCATTGCAAATCCGGATGATATTTTATACAGAAAGCTTGGTCTTGACCCAACAGTAGAGGTACACGAAGGCGCGATTGGTATTGTAACGATGTCGCCAAGTGAAACGGCAATCATTGCCGGGGATATTGCTCTGAAGGCATCGGGTGTTGAACTTGGCTTTGTTGACCGTTTTTCCGGCACATTGATTGTGACCGGTACGGTTTCGCAGGTTGAGGCGGCTTTGGATGCGCTGATGGACTACTGTGAAAAGAAGCTTGCATTTACTGTGTGCCCGATTACGAGGACATAACAATGAAAAAGTTGATTTTAATGGGCAGAAGCGGCTCGGGTAAAACAACCCTGACACAAGCACTGAAAAAAGAGCCGACAACGTATCATAAAACGCAGTATATTTCTTATGGTGATTTCTTAATCGATACCCCGGGTGAGTATTTGCAAAATGCACCGCTTGCGGCGGCACTTGCGCTTTATGCGTATGAGGCGGATGTGGTGGGGCTTTTGTTAGCGGCGACGGAAGACTATTCGATGTTTCCGCCAAACTGTACTTGCATGGTCAACCGCGAGGTAATCGGTATTGTCACGAAGATTGACCATAAGGATGCCTGCCCTGAAAGAGCGGAAGCCTGGCTTCGACTGTCCGGCTGTAAAAAAGTGTTCTTTGTAAATTCGGTCACCGGTGAAGGCATAGATGCAATTTTGGAGCAT
>JAFQPV010000046.1 GCA_017411585.1 Clostridia bacterium
ACGCAATCTTATAACCACAACATTAAAGGCAAATGAATATAAGTTTTTAACTGCAAATGATGGAAACGATGCTATTATGCAGTCTTCTTCGCACAATCCCGATGTTGTTCTGCTCGATTTGGGGCTTCCTGATATAGATGGAATTGAAGTTATAAAGAAAATACGCTCTTGGTCTAATATGCCGATTATTGTTATCAGCGCAAGAAGTGAGGACACAGATAAAATAGAGGCATTAGACTGTGGCGCCGACGATTACTTAACAAAACCATTCTCTGTTGAAGAACTTCTTGCAAGACTCAGAGTTACACAAAGAAGATTAAACTATCAAAGCCAAGCGGCAGCATCCGAATCAATGTTTACAAACGGAAAGCTTAAAATAGATTATGCAGCAGGATGCGCATATCTTGATGATGAAGAAATGCACCTCACCCCGACAGAGTATAAGCTGCTGTGCGTGTTGTCGCAAAATGTAGGAAAGGTGCTTACGCATAAATTTATTGCAGAGAAGATTTGGGGCAGCGCATGGGAAACGGATATAGGTTCCCTTCGGGTGTTTATGACAACACTTAGAAAAAAGATTGAAAAGCTTCCGGACTCGCCGCAGTATATTCAGACGCATATAGGTGTCGGATACAGGATGATGAAGGTTGAATAGGTGTTTATTTAACAAAGAAACTGCCATCTAAACCATTTGGCTCTTCCAAAAATCCTCGTTTGCATGAACGGGGAATTTTTACTTATTACCGATTAATGATTACCTATTTCTTATTCTCTTTTCTCTAAGATAGTATTGATTTATATTGTAAATTAGCGGATTAAGTGCTATAATAGTACCCGAGGTGAAGCGTTTATGCGTATTTGTGATAAAATCAATTTAGATCGCAGCGGACTGCAGGAGCACGGTCCAATTACGATTGTTGCCTTGGGAGACAGTGTGACACATGGTGCATTTCGCATCGGCGAGCTGGATTATGAGGCGGTATATTGGAATTTGCTGAAAAAGAAGATTCTTGCTGTACGCAATTATATACCGGTTAATGTTATTAATGCGGGCATCGGCGGTACAAATGCAAAAAGGTCTGTAGAGCGTTTGGAAAAGCAAGTGCTTGCACATTTACCGGATTTGATTACAGTATGTTTCGGTTTGAATGATGTAAATAACCCATTAGAGGACTATTTGCAGTCTTTGAAAATAATTTTTGAAAAGTGCAGTGCAAGCGGTGCAGAAGTGATTTTTATGACACCGAATATGCTTAATACCTATGTAACAGAGGATACTGCACCGGAACATCTTGAATACGCCGAAAAGACCGCACGTTACCAAAACGAGGGAAGAATGGATTTATATATGGAAGCGGCGGTTAAGTTAGCAAACGAAATGCAAATCGCGGTTTGCGATTGCTATGCGGTATGGAAAGAAATGAGCAAAACACAGGACACAACGAAACTGCTTGCCAACGGAATCAATCATCCGACGAGAGAAATGCATCACTTGTTTGCGGATATGCTGTTTGACATTATTTTCAAGAATGCAGAAAAGGTGAGTGCTGCGCAAGAAAGCACAATGTTTCAGCGCGAAAATGCATAAGTATATAAAAATGATTTATCAAATAAAGCAGATGTCTGTCAAGGCATCTGCTTTGTTTGATTCTATGGTTGAATTCATCATATCTTTTTTTGAGTTTGTCCTTTCTTTGCCATAAAATATGCACCTCCAAAAGTGTCTGATTTTTGGGGTGCATATCAATGAAGTGGGGGCAGGTATTGATGCGCAAGTCATTACGGTTTATTTTTCGAATGATGGAGCGGTTGTATCGGTGTTTGTAAATTTGTTCGGGCCCGGTTCTGACATTGAAAAATACATTTTTGCCGCCTTTGTTGTGCCAAAGTCCTTGTTAGAGCCGCTATTTTGGACTTTGTTAAATGCATCGCGGAACATCTGGTTGTGTGCTTCTTCGCGATTTAAAAGAAAATCAATTGTTTCTTTTACTTTTTTGTCCTCTATTTGACGATACAAATACTCGTATACAACCTTAGCGCGCTGCTCGGATGCGATATTGCTTAAGAGATCGGCACATAAATCTCCGGTCACGGTAACATAATCTGCGGTCCAGGAGTAGCCGGATGCGTTTATGAGTCCGGGATTTAAACCTAAAATTACATGTGATTGAATTTCGCCGGCGGATACTTTGTCTGCGGCTACATCGTGTCCATTCAACAAATTGATTGTTTGTGCAATCATTTCCATATGCCCAAGCTCCTCGGCGGCGATATCAAGGAATAAGTCCTTGATATCCGGATCTTTTATGCGAAAACTTTGGGACATATACTGCATCGCAGCTTTCAGCTCGCCGTTTCCGCCGCCCAGCTGTTCTTGCAGCAATGCTGCATATTGTGGATTGGGTTTTTCTATTTCCACAGGATGAAAAAGTATCTTTTCGTGTTTAAACATTTGCTGTTCCTCCAATCTTGTTTGGTATTATTGTTAGCGATTGAAGGATTATTATTCATTTTGATTTTAAAAAGTCTTTTTTATCAATAGAGTAGTAAAAAAGGCATCCAATCGGATGCCTTTAAATTTATATCCCGTCAGGATAGACTGTTGGAGACTGCGGTGGTGCTGTCGGCGCCTGTGGCACAGGCACAGTTGCAGGTGTCTGTGTTGTTGGCGGTGCAGCCGGTGCAGACGGTGTCGGCACCGGTGCTACAACATTTGGCGAAGAAGATGGCGGTGCAGCCGGTAAATTAGACGTGTCCGGCTTCCACATTTCCGTCGGTATAGTTGCGTTGAACGTATTGTGCACGCCATTGCATTTTGCTGTTGGCGCATGACCGTTTTTAAAGCATTCAACTGTAGTTGTGCAGGAAGTGCCAGGCAATTGACCGGAGGATGCACATACAGTTGTTTCTGTAACGTTTTTCGGTTTAGCAAATGTTTTTTTGGTTTGATTTGCGCTGATTGTATTCATGACCTTTTTCCAAACCGGTGTACATGGGTGATACTGCAAAAAGCTCAAAGACTGTGGCGTATCATAGCCATACCACACAACGCCGGTGTAATATGGTGTGAAGCCGACGTACCATCTGTCCTTTTCGTCGTCTGTCGTACCGGTTTTGCCGCCGGACGGCATACCACAAGGCAACTGCGCTGTCGTACCTGTACCGTTTGTAACAACGGTTTGCAGCATAGAAGTTACCATATAGGCGGTAGAGTCGCTCATTGCCACTTTGCTTTCGGGTTTCTTTTCTAAAAGAACTTCGCCCTTGTTGTCGACAACCTTTGTGTAGGTGTATGGCTCGTTGTAGATACCACCGTTTGCAAATGCAGCATAGGCAGAAGCAAGCTCAATCGGCTTTACACCATCGGTTGCACCACCCAGCGCGAGCGCACTCAGAGATTTATCTGTGAAGGTTTGGTTGTTGCGCACTTCTTTGTCTACCAAAGTGGAAATTCCAAGCTTGTCTGTTACGAATTTATACGAGTAATCAACACCGACATCCTGCAGAACGCGAATTGCAGGTGTATTCATAGACTCTTTAAGTGCTGTGCGCACTGTTACGCTGCCTTTATAGCCGGAATAATAGTTCGTAGGCTTCCAGCCGTTGATGTTAAGCTCGGCATCCAAAACAACTGAGGAAGGGGAGATAAGACCCTTTTCGATTGCAGGACCATATGCACCGAGCGGCTTCATCGTG
>JAFQPV010000047.1 GCA_017411585.1 Clostridia bacterium
AGGGCTACGATTTCGCTATTGCTTCTTCTCTCCCACACCTCACGATGTGAAACTTGCAAGTCGCTTTTGAGTTCGTCGGTAACTACGCCTCGGTGGACTTTCACCACAGAGCATTGATATGCCCGTCATACACAAAAGGAAAGCAGAGTCGAAACCTGACTCTGCTTTCCTTTTCTCTCTCTTTTTTGACAAGCCTTCCGCCAAAAACGAGCGCAAGCCCCTAAAATTTAATCAATATTTATTCTGCCAATCTTGTAAAAGCTTCCGTTACGCACTGCATCTGTACAAAGATATAGAACGGG
This sequence comes from Clostridia bacterium, assembly GCA_017411585.1. Lineage (GTDB taxonomy): Bacteria > Bacillota > Clostridia > UBA1381 > UMGS1253 > RGIG2041. Next base: position 303 of record JAFQPV010000047.1, read on the forward strand.
ATTTAAGTCGTTGTACATACCAATTTCAATATCATATTCTCCCGCAGGCATATTTTCCGGCAAAGTGATGCACACATTTTCAGTAATCTTACCCGGTAACCAGTTTCTCATATCAATATCTGTTTGGAATTCAAAAGCAGCGTTAGCATTTGAAAGCTTGATTTTTACGGGAATATACCTGTAAATAGGTGCAACACCGTGATTTTCCACGCCTAACGCAAGCGCAAGAACATCTGCTGCAGCGGCATTGGAAGGATATTTAAAATAATCCAGCGCAAAATGGTAACCCATTTTACTAATCCAATAATCCACCTTATCCTTCCATGCATAAGGGATGGGAAGTGATTTGGCGTTAAAGGAGCTTATATGCCACTCCAAGGTTTTTTCAATAACAACATCAATATCCCAGCCCTGTCTCATCCATTCACCAAGCCACCAATAAGCTTCGAAGGATACAGGTGCTTTTTTCCAAACCTCGGACAGCTTTTCAATACGCGGTGGGTAAATCTGCTCGGTGTGCGGCGGATGCCCTAAGCCATCTCCTCTCCATCCTACAGGATTTTCCCTGCTTGCATAATGAATAAGCTCCGGTCTTGAAAGCTGACCGATAAGCTGCGTTTTTTTGAATACATCTGTATATGTATCAACCAATTTCTGCAATGCTTCCGGACTATACAGATGCAGATTATGTCCCTCACCCCACGAGCCGGGAAGAGAAATATCTATTGCATCAAAAACAGGGTCATCGTCAAAGCGCTCACCCAATTTGCGAACCGCCTGACAAAACAGTTCCAAAAACAACGGGTCTGTTGGTGAATCCTTTACTCTTTCACCATCCGGACGTGCCGGACAAGGTATAAGCGACTTCAACCATTCCGGAACATCGTCGCGGGCGCGTGTGCTGTGTGCCATTAAACGGAATACGAGCGACTGATTATGCGCCTTGCTCTCCGCAATAATATCCTCGATAAGCTTGTAGTTATATTTTCCCTGTTCCGGCTCAAATTCCTTCCACAATATGCGTATATACACAACCGATGAATCAGGATAATACCCCTCTTCTCTGCCGTTTTCTTCTACGTCCTCCGGAACGGGATAGCATTCAAAGGGTTCTGTCTCCGTATAATTGTTTTCCGGCTTTACTATGGAATCGGAATACAGTTTTTCTCCTCTGAAATGCTGAAAACTCATAAAGCCAATATATGGATTCTGCCCTTCTTCCGGTTTGAAATTAAAATGATGCACTTGATTCGCTTTTCGTATCATTTCACGCCCTCCAAAGTATCATATCCTATTTTATATTATTTTATTTTTGAGTTATAACCCAGTTTACTATCCCCCCCAATATTTTGTCAACCAATATTCCCTTTTCCCTTGCTTTGTTAACTTACATCGCAAAATAGATTTGCTTGATAATTATAACAAAAAAAACGATCATCTGTACAAGATGGGCACTCGTTCATTCAACTGCCTCTTTCCAAGATAACCCGGTTGATTTTAGGACGCATATACTTTATAATAATTTGTGTAGCAAGAAACAATATATCAAGGAGGAACATAAAATGAGAAAAAAATTACAAATATTGATTTGCGGCATCATTATCGGAACACTGCTGGCAAGCGGCATTGTTTTTGCAAAGCAAATCAGCGAAACCGCAGAGTTGGTTTACAACAACATTAAAATCACTTTAAACGACAAGGAAATAGAGCCAAAGGATGCCGTTGGCAATACGGTTGAACCGTTTACAATTAACGGGACCACCTATCTCCCAGTTCGTGCGGTTGCAGAAGCACTCGGCATTAATGTGGATTGGGACGAAGAAACCAACACCGTTATTCTGACTGACGAAAAAACGACTGAAAACGAAGATAAGCCCTCCGATGAAGTGAAAACAGTCGGTCAAACCTTGCTTGCAGCTTTCGAAGAAAAAGCCGCTTCGGGCATGGATGCTTTTGAAATTGCAAAGGCGCTTGTGTCCAATGAAATCATTCCTTTTACAGGCGATGCAATGCAAATAGAAGAAGGTCTGTTACCGGGCTTCGGCGATACGGAAATTAAGGGCTTCAAATCAGGCGCATCCTTTATGCCGATGATTGGCTCCATTCCTTTTGTCGGCTATGTTTTCGAGCTTGAAGACAGCACAGACGTAAGCGATTTTGTTTCGACTCTGGAAAGCAGCGCAGACCTGCGTTGGAACATATGTGTCGAAGCAGATGAAATGGTATGTGGCAATGTCGGAAGCAAAGTATTCTTTGTGATGTGTCCAAATCAGTTTGAAGCATAATTCAATACGAAAAATTGAGCGACGGTCAATAGACCGTCGCTCGTTTCATTCCAATTCTAAAACTCTATCTCTATCACCACATCGCCGGCAGATACCTTCCCGCTTGGCGTTGCTTTAATTGCTTTACAGTTTTCCGCATCCGTAATCACCAGCGGCGTAACCGTTTTATAGCCTGCCTTTTCAATTGCCGCCTTGTCAAAGCGAATCAGCACATCGCCCTTTTTCACTTTATCTCCATCCTTGACAGCATATTCAAAGTGCTTTCCCTTTAAATTCACCGTGTCTATGCCGACATGAATCAAAAGATTAAATCCATCCTCCGTTTGAATGCCGATGGCGTGCTTGGAGTCGACCAAATTACAAGCTACACCGTCACACGGCGCAAATATCACACCTGCCATCGGACGGATAGCAATACCTTGTCCTAAAATGCCCTGGCTGAACACCTCATCTTCAACCTTATCCAGCGGCACAATTTCCCCATCCGCATATGCGCCAAGTATAACTGTGCTGATTTTCGTCTCCACATGCATATCCAGATAATCCTCTAAATTCGACTTCACAACTGTTACCGTCGGACCGTAAATCACCTGCACACCGTTGCCCTTTAAAATCACACCGCTTGCACCGCTCTGCTTAAGCATCGTATCCGACACCATGCTTCCGTCCTTCACCGTAATTCTAAGGCGCGTTGCACAGCAGTCCACATCGGAAATGTTTTCCTTGCCGCCGAGACCTTTTACAATCAGCTCCGACTGCTTGTTTCCCTGCTTTGCCGCCTCAACATCCTTTCGGGTATAGAGCTTGGTTTCCTCTCCCTCGTCCTCGCGACCCGGCGTTTTATAGTTAAACTTCTTAATCATAAAGCTGAAAATGCCCCAATAGATAAAGAAGTAGGCAATGCCGACAAATACAATGTAAATCCAATTTGTCTTCGCGTTACCCTGCAGTACACCAAAGAGCACCAAGTCAATGATACCGCCAGAAAATGTCATACCCACACCGACGCGCAAAATATGCATCAGCATAAAGGAAAGACCGGCTAAAACGCAGTGCACACCGTACATCAGCGGCGCAACGAAAATAAACGTAAACTCCAACGGCTCTGTGATACCCGTAAGCATCGCAGTCAGTGCAGCTGAGATTAAAAGGCTGCCCGCGACCTTGCGTTTTTCCGGCTTGGCGCATAAATACATCGCCAATGCCGCGCCCGGCAGACCGAAGATCATGAACGGGAACTTACCTGCCATAAAGCGCGTCGCTTCCACATTAAACACCGTTGTAGACTTCGATGCCAGCTCTGCAAAATAGATGTTCTGCGCACCCTGCACAAGCACGCCGTCAATTACCGCGCTGCCGCCCACGCTCGTCTGCCAGAACGGAATATAGAACACGTGGTGCAAGCCAAACGGAATGAGCGCACGCTCGATGATACCGTAAATCCATGTACCGGCATAGCCGGATGCAAGCACAAGATTGCCAAGCATAGAGATGCCGCGCTGAATGAGCGGCCAGATAAAGAACAGCAAAATGCCGACCAAAACATACACCAGTGCCGAAATAATTGGCACAAAGCGCGTACCGCCGAAAAATGCCAGCACCGGCGGCAGCTCGATTCTGTAGAAACGGTTATGCAGCGCCGCAACACCCAAGCCGACAATAATACCGCCGAACACACCCATCTGCAGCGTGGTAATACCGAGCACGCTTGCCGTCGAGTTCGTAAGCATACTCTCTGCGCCGCCACGGGCATTAATTAAGGCAAAAATCGTGGTGTGCATAATCAAAAATGCCACTACGCTTGAAAGCGCCGCAACCTCTTTTTCTTTTTTCGCCATACCGATGGACACACCGATGGCAAACAAAAGCGCAAGGTTATCAAATACGGCGCTGCCCGCCTTGCTCATAATATCCAGCACCGTATACAAAAGGCTGCCCGGATAAATTACGCTTGTCAGGCGGTATGCCTCCAGCATCGTCTGATTGGTAAACGAGCTGCCGATGCCCAAAAGCAGGCCTGCGACCGGCAGAATTGCAATCGGCAGCATAAACGAACGCCCGACTCTTTGCAATACGCCGAAAATTTTATCTTTCATACTATAACCTCCCAAGGATTTATGTTTGTAGTATGAACAAAGAAAAAGCAAATTATGAAAAAATTTAAAAAGCAGGAAAACCAATTTGTTTTCCTGCTTAAAATGCTTTGTTTCTCTCCCTCTGATACAAGCTCGCATGTCGTTTGTGTCTTTTCCCTGCTGGGAGGGCTCCGGAACGACACACAGGTCGTTCCCTACATATTCCATCACTCGAACACTATATCAACTCACACAAAATTGAATTGCTGACCTGTATGCCCTTTTTTGTGAAAGCAATTCTTCCGTCTTTGCAGACCATAAACCCATTTTGGATATACAACTCCAGCTTCTTTTTGTGTGCTTCATAAAAGTCATAGCCGAATTTTTCAAAAAATGCCGAAAGTGAAATGCCTTCCTTTAAACGAAGTGCCATCATAATATATTCGCTTGCCAAATCCGCTTGTGTGAGTTTTGTTTGCTGCGCAATCGGTGCTTTGCCGCCCTCGAGCATTCGCAAATACTGCGTTAAGTCGCGCACATTTTCCGTGCGCACGCTGCCGTCAAAGCCGTGTGCGCCGAGCCCTGCCGCCAGATACGGACTGCAGTGCCAATATTTTAAATTGTGTCGGCTTTCAAAGCCGGATTTTGCATAATTTGAAATCTCATAATGCACAAAGCCGTGCGCATCCAGAATTTCACCCGTGCGCGCATACATTGTGCGCTCGGCATCCTCATCAGGCAAATCCCGCCCGTCTGCATACAGCTTTTCAAACGGCGTGTCCGGCTCGACAATTAAAGAATACGCGCTGATGTGCGTCGGCTCGTAGGAAAGTGCAATATGCAGATTTTCCTCAAAGCTTTCAACCGTCTGCTTGGGAATACCGCTCATCAAATCCAGGTTGATATTTTCAAATCCCGCCTTTTTTGCATCTGTAATACACGCCTTTGCCGCCGCACTGTCGTGCACGCGACCGAGCAACTTAAGCTCAGCATCACAAAAGCTTTGTACCCCGATGCTTAAGCGGTTAATGCCCATTTTACGATACGCGGAAAGCTGATTAAAATCCGCCGTCGCCGGATTACACTCCGTTGTGATTTCTGCGTCCTGTTCCATGCTGTGGCGCGCATAAACCGCATCTAAAATCCGCTCTGTTTGCGCCGCAGTTAGCACGCTCGGCGTGCCGCCGCCAAAAAAGATGCTGTCGATGCTTTGCGGAGGTTGCATGGAAATCTCGCGCACAAGCGCAGAAACATACCTTTCGCGCATCGCCTCATCCGCCGGGGCAGACAAAAAGTCGCAGTAGGCACACTTTTTAACACAAAACGGAATATGCAAATATAAACCGAACTTATTCATCGAGCTTGAGTACAGACATAAACGCCTCCTGCGGCAGCTCTACGCTGCCCACCTGGCGCATACGCTTTTTACCTTCCTTCTGCTTTTCAAGCAG
>JAFQPV010000048.1 GCA_017411585.1 Clostridia bacterium
TTGAACTGTACAAGCCAATCAAGCGCGGCGATAATGGCATCTGGGTGGTGAAGCATTTTCAGCAAATGGATGCGGCTGTGATTCGTGAAGTGTTCTTGTACGAAAGAACGCCGGGGCTCAGGCGATGTATGCAGGGTGCGGACGGCGTTTATCAAGTGACGCAATATACATCTGCGTTTTTAGACTATGCCGGAAAAGAAGCAAGTGAGATTACGGCTTACTTTGTGCCAAACGGAGATATAACAAAGCGAAGTGTCGTTGGCAATGTAAAAGCACCGTTTGAATATCAAACCATGGCGAAGGTCGGCGGTGTGGATGTGACCTTGGAGAAGGGCAGCGAAGGTCAGCTTTGGTTTGAACTGACCTTCCCGGACGGCAATAAATGCGCCTCCGGTGTTTACAATGTAATTTGCATAGAAGAATAAAAAAGAAATCCCGTTCTGCATGCCCAGAGCGGGATTTCTTTACTTGTTTTACAGATTATAATACTTGTCAAATTCTGCCGGGTGCGGAATGGCAGCAAGCTGGCGGCACTCCTCGCGCTTGGTGGCGATGAAGTTTTTAAGCAGTTCTTCCGGGAACACGCCGCCTGCGGTGAGGTAGTCGTGGTCGGCTTCGAGTGCATCGAGTGCAGCGTCGAGCGAGGTCGGCAGGTGCTTTAACTTTGCTTTTTCCTCGTCACTTAAGTGGAAGAGCTTCATATCGACAACACAAGGGGATGGTTTTGTTGTGTCATCATGTGAGATAGTACAGCAGAACCGTCCCCTTGTGTTTCTTGTTGCGCCCTTGCAGATAAAAATCAACTAGTGGTTGAATTTTTGCGAAAATAAACTATGCAGTCATTGCTTTTCGACTATGAAACGATTATACTGATTTCATAAGATAAAGGAGGTGTGCATTTGTTTCAGATGAATCAATTGAGCAATAATTTGCGCGAGGCCAGACGGCGGTTGGGAATTTCTCAACAGACACTGGCAGAAAGACTGTTTGTTTCTGCACAATCGATATCTAAATGGGAACGGGGAGAGGCTGTTCCGGGGCTGGAGCATCTGTGTGTTTTGGCGGAAGTGCTGCATAGTTCCATAGATGACCTTTTGGGTATCCGACATTGTGAGGAAGCGGCGCTGATCGCAGTGGATGGCGGTGGTACAAAAACAGAATTTGTACTTATTTCTCTGTCCGGGAAACTCATCAAACGGTTGGTTTTACCGGGCTCTAACCCAAACACCTGCGGCATAAAGGGAACCTGCGATGTCCTGCAGCGTGGGATTGACACCCTTTTGCAGGAGAGAAACCGGGTTTTGGCGATATATATTGGCGCTGCGGGGTTTTATTCCGGTGGCAATGGCGCGTTGGTGGAAGAAGAACTGCGTAAGAGCTATCCCGGTATACCGCTATTCTGCCAGTCAGATATTTGCAATATTCTGGCTTGTGCGACGGATCCGGATAATGCAATTGCGGTGATCTGTGGTACCGGTTCTGTGGTCTATGCTACCTATAAGGGAAGGCTGTTGCGCTGCGGTGGCGGCGGCTGGCGTCTGGAGACGCAGGGTAGCGGCTATGATTTGGGTCGTATGGCAATTTTAGCCGCACTGGAACATCGTGACGGTACAGGTCCTGAGACCCTGCTGACCGATGCTGTAGAGCAAAAGCTGGGCGGAAATGTATGGGACAAGGTCCAAACAATTTATTCGGAGGACACAGCTTGGATAGCGGCTTTTGCCACCTTGGTCATTCGGGCATGGCAGACCGGTGATGCTGTGGCTACAGCCATCGTGGAGGAAAATTGCAAACGCATGGCGCAGCTTGTACATGCTGCGGCAGCAAAATCCCCGGAGGCAAAGCAGGTGATCCTGGGCGGTAGTCTGCTGACAAAAAGTCCGGAGTTCCGGCAATTATTTGAAACACTTCTGGATAAGAAGCTGCAGCCTTCTGTGATGGAGTGCCCCCAGGTTTGGGGAGGCTGTTTGCGTTGCGCAGCTCTGGCAAAGCAGCCTGCGCCGAATTTAAATCTGTTTATGGAACGATATAGATTGGAGGAGAGCGTATGATTAGAACAGAACAAAGAAATGTAAATACTATGAATCTGGATAAAATGTCTGCGCTGGAGATCGCAAAGACTATGAATCAAGAAAATGCAGCCAGTGTGGCAGCGTTAGAGCCCGTGCTACCTCAGGTGGCTCAGGCCATTGACATTATTGCAGATGCCTTTGGTAAAGGCGGTCGGATGTTTTACATTGGCGCCGGTACCTCCGGACGACTGGCTGTGCAGGACGCAGCAGAATGTCCGCCCACATTTGGCGTTTCCCAAGAACAGGTAATGGGTATTTGCGCCGGTGGTATGAAAGCTCTGGTAAATGCCAGTGAGAACATTGAGGACGATCCCGAGGGCGGCGTGATAGAACTCAAAGACCGTAACCTTCGAGCCTGCGATGTGGTGGTTGGTATCTCTGCCTCCGGTGGCGCCGCTTATGTGTGTAACGCCTTGGCGTATGCCAAAAGCTTGGGCTGTGCCACCGTGGGTATCACTTCCAACCCCGGAAGCAAGCTGGACCAGATGTCGGATATTGCCATCAGCCCCGATACCGGAGCGGAAGTTTTGACCGGTTCTACCCGATTAAAGGCGGGCAATGCCCAGAAAATGATCCTCAATATGCTCTCCACCGGTGCTATGGTCCGCAGTGGCTATGTATATGAAAATCTTATGATTAATTTAAAACCCTCTAACATCAAACTGCGTGGGCGTGTCATACGCATCGTTCGCGAGATTACTGGCTATGACGAAAGCCGGGCTGTGGAACTGCTGGAGCAGGGAAATTGGGTTATTCGGGATGCTCTGCGAATCTGGAAGGAGTGCCAATAATGAAAAAGATTCACGAACGCATGGCTACATGGTGGATACACTGGCCGGATTCGGATACCTAAAGATTGCAGTTATGTACTACTGCGGTTTGAATAAAGAAAACACGGAGTAGCATTAAGCTTTAGGCGCTTTCTCTGTAGAGAAAAATTCTGCATACCAAACTGGGGCAAATGGATGAAACCAAAATATACAAAACCGCCGTTGGGTTTTCCAACGGCGGTTTTCGTGAAGTAAAAGACGAGATGGTTGTCAAGAGAAAACAACCCCTCAGTCATTTTACAGATTATAATACTTGTCAAATTCTGCCGGGTGCGGAATGGCGGCAAGCTGACGCACTTCTTCGCGCTTGGTTGCGATGAAGTTTTTAAGCAGCTCTTCCGGGAACACGCCGCCTGCGGTGAGGTAGTCGTGGTCTGCTTCGAGTGCATCGAGCGCAGCGTCGAGCGAGGTCGGCAGGTGCTTTAACTTTGCTTTTTCCTCGTCACTTAAGTGGAAGAGATTCATATCGTACGGACCCCAGCCGTTTTCGTGCGGATCGATTTGGTTTTTGATACCGTCGATACCTGCCATTAAGATTGCCGCATAGCAGAAATACGGGTTGCAGGTTGCGTCCGGGTTGCGAAGCTCAAAGCGGCGCTTGTCCGGCGATTTTGCATATGCCGGAATACGGATAACCGCGCTTCTGTTCGAGGTTGCATAGCCAACGGTCACCGGCGCTTCAAAGCCCGGTACAAGGCGCTTAAACGAGTTGGTCGACGGATTGGTGAGTGCACAAAGGGATGCAATGTGCTTTAAAAGTCCGCCCATAAACCAGTGCGCTTCTTTGCTTAAATGCGCGTAGCCGTTGTCATCGGAGAATACCGGCTCGCCGTTTTTAAACAGCTGCATATGCACGTGCATACCGTTGCCTGCTTCGCCCATGACCGGCTTCGGCATAAAGGTTGCGGAAAGGCCGTACTTTCTTGCAGTGTTGTGGATGATGTATTTAATCATCATCGTTGCGTCTGCCATTTTCGACATCTCGCCGAGCTCCGGCTCGATTTCAAACTGACCTGCAGCGCCAACCTCCGGATGGTGGTAGTTAAGTGCGATGCCTGCCTCGTCGATGAGCATACACATTTCGCTTCTTGCCTCATACGATACGTCGAACGGCTTTGCGATGTGGTAGTTTTTCTGCTTTGCAACCACGTTGCCTGTGCCTTCAACTGCACTGTTCCAGTGCGCCTGTACGGCGTCGATGTTCATACCGATGGAATCCGGCTTCACTTCCCAGCCTACCTGGTCGAAAAGATAAAACTCAAACTCCGGCAAAATCTTCATTGTGTCTGCAATGCCGCTGTCGCGCATATACTGCTCTGCCGCAAGCACGATGTTTCTCGGGTACTGCGCGAGCGGTCTGTTTTCCGGATTGTCGATAATCATAGCGTTACCGGTCATCGAAAGCGTCGGAATTTCGCAGAACGGGTCAATCACCGCCGTATCCGGGTCGGGGATAAAGACCATGTCGCTCTTTTCGACTACGGCATAGCCATAGTTGGAGGCATCAAAGCCAATGCCGTTTTTCATTGTTGTTTCAGAAAAATTCTTTGCCGGGATTGTAACGTGGCGGTACTGACCGTTGATGTCGACCATCTTAAAGTCTACCATTTTGATGCCATGCGCTTCAATCATGGAAAGAATGTCCTGTACTGTTTTTTTCATTGTTGCACACTCCTTTGATTTGAATTTGTTTCTGATGTCCTTATTTTACCATTAAAGTAAGCATATTTCAACATAAAAATACGAGCCATGGTATTTGACTCGTATTTATTCTTAGAATGCACAACGGTTGATTTAATTTGAAAAAATGCTTGACAGATGCGCGCGGTTGTGGTATCATTTTTAAGTATTCAAAATTGAATATGCCGCTGTGGTGGAATTGGCAGACGCGCTGGACTCAAAATCCTGTGGTAGTGATACCGTGTCGGTTCGACCCCGACCAGCGGCACCAGAAACCGCGCTATCATCGCATTTGTTGACGATAGCGCGGTTTTTTTCATTCTCGTGAGTACCACAGGATTTTTAAGGGTTTTTTGGCGAATCCTATGGTATAAAAGGGGAAGGAAAATGAAGAAAATCACGATGCAAAACGCAAAAA
>JAFQPV010000008.1 GCA_017411585.1 Clostridia bacterium
CGGCGATAAGACATACACACCGACTGAGATTAGTGCAATGACTCTGCAGAAACTGAAGGCAGATGCAGAAAGATATCTCGGCGAAACCGTTGACCAGGCAGTTATCACTGTTCCGGCATATTTTAGCGATGCACAGCGTCAGGCAACAAAGGATGCTGGTAATATTGCAGGTCTTGAGGTTCTGCGTATCATCAACGAGCCGACAGCTGCTGCACTTGCATATGGTATGGGCAATGACACAGACCAAAAGATTATGGTATATGACCTCGGCGGCGGTACATTCGACGTATCGATTCTCGAAATCGGCGACGGTACATTTGAAGTATTGGCAACCAGTGGTAACAACCGTCTTGGCGGTGATGACTTTGACGAGCGTATTATGAACTACCTCGTTAGCGAGTTTAAAAAGGATAACGGCATCGACCTTTCTATCGATAAGATGGCTATGCAGCGTTTAAAGGAAGCTGCAGAAAAGGCAAAGATTGAGCTTTCCGGCGTAACCAGCTCGAACATCAATCTGCCGTTTATCACAGCGGATGCAACCGGTCCGAAACACTTGGATGTTACGCTTTCCCGTGCAAAGTTTGATGAGTTGACTGCAGATTTGGTTGAGCAGACCATGGGTCCGGTAAGACAGGCAATGAGTGATGCAGGTCTTTCTGCAGCGGAGGTTCATAAGGTGTTGATGGTTGGCGGTTCTTCCAGAATTCCGGCTGTGCAGGAAGCAGTTAAGCGCATCACAGGTAAGGAGCCGGATAACGGTATTAACCCGGACGAATGTGTAGCAATCGGTGCTGCAATTCAGGGCGGCGTGCTCGGCGGCGATGTAAAAGACCTTCTCTTGCTTGACGTAACACCGCTGTCTTTAGGTATTGAAACCCTCGGCGGCGTATGCACAAAGCTGATTGAAAGAAACACAACCATCCCGGTACAGAAGACACAGGTATTCTCTACAGCGGCTGACAATCAGACCAGCGTAGAAATCCACGTACTGCAGGGTGAGCGCGACATGGCAGCGTACAATAAGACGCTTGGTCGCTTTAACTTAAACGATATTCCGCCGGCACCGCGCGGTGTACCGCAGATTGAAGTTAAGTTTGACATTGACCGCAACGGTATCGTGCATGTAAGTGCAAAGGATCTCGGTACGGGCAATGAGCAGAATATTACAATTACAGCAAGCTCCAACCTGTCTGATGAGGAAATCGATAAGGCAGTGAAGGAAGCTGAAAAGTTTGCAGCTGAAGATAAGGCAAAGAAGGAAGAAGCAGAAGTACGCAATCAGGCTGACACCATGGTTTACCAGTGTGAAAAGGCAATGAGTGAGCTCGGTGATAAGATTGACGCTGCTGACAAGTCTGACATCGAAGCGAAGATTCAGGCGACAAAGGATGCTATTGCATCGAACAATACAGAAACAATGAAGAGTGCGACAGAAGCGCTGACCGCAAAGTTTAACGAGGTTGCACAGAAGGTGTATGCGCAGGCAGCACCGCAGGGTGACCCGAACATGGGTGGCGCAAATCCGGGTGCAGGTGCAGCCGGCGGCGCACAGGACAACACTGTAGATGCAGACTACACAGTTGTGGATGACGATAACAAATAATAAATGTGTACAGTTTGTTAAAGGTTTTGCGCAGCACTTGCGCAAAACCTTACTCTTGTAGTAGAATAGTGACATTAAGAATTGTTTTTGGGTACGGTGTAGGCTATTTTTACACCGGAGGAGAGATGTATGGCTGAAAAGCGAGATTATTATGAGGTGCTTGGCGTAAGCAAAGGTGCCTCCGACGATGAAATTAAAAAAGCATACAGAATTGCGGCAAAAAAATGCCATCCGGACTTGAATCCGGGCAAAGAGGCAGAGGCTGAGGAAAAATTCAAAGAGGTCAACGAAGCATATGATGTTTTAAAGGACCCGGAGAAGCGTTCGCGTTATGACCAATTCGGTCATGCCGGTGTTGATCCGAACTATGGCGCGGGCGGCGCAGGCTATGGCGGCGGTTTTGGTGGCTTCGGCGGCTTTGATATGGGTGATATTTTCGATTCCTTCTTTGGCGGTGGTTTCGGCGGTGCACATAGTCAGCGCAAAAACGGACCGCGCAAGGGTCGTGATGTGCAACAGAGTATTGTCATCACCTTTGAAGAGGCGGCATTCGGCGTGACAAAAGATATTGCGATTGTGCGCACAGAAATGTGTGACAGCTGTTCCGGCAGTGGCGCAAAGAAGGGTACACAGCCGGTGAAGTGTAGTGTCTGCGGCGGTACGGGGCAGATTCGCACCACACAGCGTACACCGTTTGGCAACTTCCAATCGACTGCAACCTGTCAGCACTGTAACGGTACGGGCAAGACAATTCCAAATCCATGTCCGGATTGTGGCGGTACGGGGCAAAAAAAGGCACGCCGCACCATCAGTGTAAATGTGCCTGCCGGCATTGATAACGGGCAGACGATTTCGCTTCGTGGTGAGGGCTGCAGCGGTACAAACGGCGGTCCAAGCGGTGATTTGTACATTACAGTGACCGTAATGAAGCACGAGCTTTTTGAGCGCCACGGCGCAGATGTTTCATTTGAAATTCCGATTTCCTTTGTGTCTGCAGCGCTTGGCGATACTATTCGCGTACCAACCCTGGATGGGGAAGTGGAATACAAAATCGCAGAGGGTACACAGAGCGGTACGGTCTTTAAATTCAAGGGCAAGGGTATCCCATTTTTACGCGGCAAGGGTCGCGGTGACCAGTACGTAAAGGTGATTGTTGAGGTTCCGCGTGGTCTTTCAAGCAAGCAGAAAGAGATTCTGCGTGAGTTTGAGGGTATGGACAACGGAAACTATAAAGAAAAAAGCAAGTTCTTCGATATGATGAATAAGTTTAAAAAGAAATAAAAAAAGATGCAGCATATGGTGGCTATCCTTAGGGATAACCACCGGTGATATTTGCCGCTATGCGGCAAGTGATATTGCTTCGCAGTGATATATTTGCTTCGCAAATGTGAAATATCCGATAGCTCGGATGTGAATGATAAAAAGCCGTCTCACGGAGACGGCTTTTTTCCATAACATTTCCTGTAAGGAAATATATCACATGTTCGACAGAACATATATCACACGCCGATAGGCGTATATCACTCGCTCTTCAGAGCGAATTTCATTGCGCGTATCCCTTGGGATAACGCGCTTAAGCTGCATCTTTTTGTATACAGATTTCGAATTATTTGTTTAAATGCTTTGCAACTTCTGCAGCAACCAATCTTGTGATTTTTTCGATATCTGCTGCATTCCACTGTGAGGTCTGTGCCGGCGCTTTGCCGTCGCTGGAGAAGAGCTGCATTTTCTTCATCGTTTCCTGCTTTACCGCTTCAACAGCTGCCGGAATCAGGTCGATCAAGCCCTTGTCCATACTGGAGAACTTTTCAAACTCAGCCTTAACCGCTGCAACATTGATATCAGTGAAAATATTCACCTTGCTGATACCATCCTTGATTGCCTGACGGAAATCGTCGTCAGTTAAGCCGGAGCCGCCGTGGAGTACGAGCGGTACATCAATTGTGGAAGCAATTGTGCGAATTCTTTCGAAGTCGAGTTTTGGCGGCAGCTTGTATGCGCCGTGTGCATTACCAACGGCAATCGCAAGTGCATCTACGCCTGTCTTGTCGACAAAATCCTTTGCAAGCTTCGGATCTGTGAAGAACTTGGACGGGTCTTCCAAATGGTCACTACCCTCGGCAGAGCCTTCGTTGTCACCAACGTGACCGAGCTCACCTTCAATGGTTGCACCGTAGGAGTGGGCGATGTCCGCCATTTCCTTTACCTTGCGCACATTTTCTTCATAGGTATCAGTCGAGCAGTCGTACATAATCGAGCTAAAGCCCAGTTTGAGCGCCTTGATACAGGTATCATAGGAAAGACCGTGGTCTAAATGTACAACAACCGGCACGCTTGCCTTTTTTGCCATCGGCAGAAGATAGTAGGAAACCTCTTCAAGCGGACCATACGGCAACAAAATTTCTGCGGTACCCATAATGACCGGAGAACGTGTGCATTCTGCGGCATTAATGATACCGCGCGCAAGCTCCAAGTTTACGGCGTTAAATAAACCAACGGCATACTTGCCTTTTTGTGCGGGCTTGAGTACTTCGTTCATATTGACTAACATAATATTACCTCCATTACATCATTTAAAAATTCACTGTAATCATTATACACTATAAATTTTTGTTTTGCAAGCATTTTCTTGGCTTTTTGTTGGTTTTCTTTGTTTTTTCTTTGGAAAATACAGAAAAGACTGATTTTGAATGAGAGAATATTTAGTGAATGAAAGATTTTGCAAAAAATATTTACGATTAGACATTGCTTTTTTTGCGCTTTTGCTATTTAATATACATAAGAACTTAGATTGGTACTGCAAAATGCCAAAGGAGAAATAAAGATGAAAAGAACTGTGCTGACTGACCCTTATTTTACCATCCAGCCGGAGCTCGGCTTTGTTGAGGAACTTAAAAAGCCGCTTCACGACGCCGCACCGGTCTACTATGGCAAAAGAGCCATTGCACCGGGCGAGGTAGATGTGCACGGGCTCTATATAGCAAAAAAGTTTGAAGATGACCCGGAAGCACTTCTTGAGACGATGTATGATGATTTTGCGTTGTTTTTGGAGGTGTACGGCATCGGCGGTACAAAGTTTCCGATATATCTTGAGCTTGGGGAAACAGAGTGCTTTGAAGCATACACAATTGAAGTGACGACAGAAAAAATTGTGATTAGCGCAAACGATACAGAGGGCATCCGCCGCGGACTGGTATATTTGGAAGACGAGCTGCGCCGCAGTGAAAATGCATATTTGATGCCGGGAATTACCAAGAAAAAGCCGTTTGTTCGCTCGAGAATTACGCGCTGCTTTTTCAGCCCGATTAACCGCCCGCCAAAGTACGGTGATGAGCTGTCGGACGATATTGACTACTATCCGGAGGAATATTTAAACCGTTTGATGCACGAAGGATCGAACGGTGTTTGGATTTACACAAGATTTTCGGACATTTTGCCGTCCGAAATCATTCCGGAATATGGCGCAGGCTACGAAAAGAGAATGGCAAAGCTCAATCGCGTGATTGAAAAATGCCGCCGCTATGGTATCGGTGTGTACGTGTTTGCCATCGAGCCGGTTGCGCTAACGCCGGAGCTTGCAAAAAAGTATCCGGAAATTGTCGGTGGCGATGTCGGTTATAACGGAAATCCCCTGTTTTGCTGCAGTAGTGAAATGGGTAAGGCATACTGCTATGAGGCAGGTAAAAAGCTTTGCGAGCTTTATCCGAAGCTGCGTGGCTTTATTTCGATTACCTATGGCGAGCGCCCGACCTCGTGCGCATCTGTGATTGTCGGAAAAGATGCATTTGATGAGCCGATGGTGCACAGCACGTGTCCGCGTTGCGGTGATAAAAAGCCGGGCGAGATTTTGGCAATTGCACTTGAAGCGCTCAGAAGCGGTGCAAGAGAAGTAAATCCGGAATTTGAGACCATCAGCTGGACATACGGACATCGCCAATGGGGTTTAGATGACATCCGGGATTATGTTGATGCTGCACCGAGCGATGTAATACTGATGCAGAATTTCGAGGATGCGGGCTTTGAAGCACAGCTTGGCAAGGCAAGAATCAGCACAGACTATTGGCTGTCGTATCCGGGTCCGAGCGAGATGTTTGTCGAAACGGCAAAGCGCGCCAAGCTTCATGGGAAGCCTGTGTTTGCAAAAATGCAGGTGTGCTGTTCACACGAGATTGCAACCGTGCCGTATGTGCCGGTGCCGGGTATTGTTTTTGATAAATACAAGGGTGCATCAGAATGTGGCGTAAGCGGCGTGATGCAGTGTTGGTATTTTGGCAATTACCCGTCTTTAATGAGTAAGGCGGCAAATGAAGCCGCCTTCCTGGATGACTTTACAGATAAGGATGCGTTTTTAGAGCATGTCGCCGGCATTTATTTCGGTAAGACGCGCGCAAAAACGGTTACAAAGGCGTGGAAGCTGTTTGAAAGCGGCTACAGAAACTATCCGTTAAATATAATGTTTAGCTATTACGGACCGATGCACGACAGTGTGGTATGGCAGCTTTCGCTTCTGCCGAAGAATTTTGCACCGGCGCGTACGTGGCAGCTTGTTGACCCAATGGACGGCGACAGAATTTGCGATGCACTGTGCAGTGCGCATAGCTTGGAAGAGGCGCGAATTCTTTGCGCACATATGGCAAAGGATTGGAGCGA